>JAESRM010000277.1 GCA_016764635.1 Planctomycetota bacterium | reverse complement strand
GCAGGTCAGCCCCGTCTGCATCTTCGCCAACGCTTTCCAAAAATCCGCTGGCAAAGCACACAGCGCCACCTGCCCCGATGGCTTGCAATGCGCCCACGGCTTTGACCGTGGCGGGCCTCGGCGATTTGGACATGGCCACGGTCGTGCTGGGATTCTTGGGCGCCGCTGGTTTGTCGTCCGCTTACACGGCCTTGTCCCTGTGTTGCTCGGCCCTCACGTCCGAGCAGTTGGTGGCTTTCCTGGTGTCATGCTTGATGCTGGGTTGCCTTTGGATGTTGCGTATGTTGGTGGGGTTCATGCCCGCTGGTTTGGCTCCGCTGCTCGAGCAAGCCTCACCTCAGGCACACTTTTTGGATACGGCCGCACGCGGGGTATTTGACCTGCGCGATGTGGTGTATTTCGCGGCCCTGACCGTTACCGGTTTGGTGCTCAATACGGTGCTGCTCGAGCGGCGCCGACTGCAGTAAGGGCTTCCATGGAAACACGTAGAAACCGCCGCTTTCAAGCCTGGCTGACCCTGGTATTGATGCTCGCCGTCCTGGGCGAAAGCTTGCAYATGGCCCAGCGCCAYTTGCATGTGCGCAAGGACTTCTCCGAGGATCGRCTGTTCGAGRTCGCSGACGGAACCAAAGCRATYTTGGGTCGYTTGGACGAYCGCTTGCAGGTCAAAGCTTTCATCACCGGCGAGGTGCAATCCGGTGARTGGGCCCTGGTCAAGGCGCGCGTCGAAGCCCARGTGAAGGACTTYCAGCGCYTGGCARGGGGCCGCATGGGTTTGACGACCCAGGACCCTTCCGTGCTTTCCAGCGCCGCTGAGGAAGCCCAGAGCTATGGCATCGATCCGCTGCCCGTTGTGACGGGGCGTGGTGGAGATCAGACGCGCCAACTGGTTTACCTGGGTTTGGTGCTGCGCTACAAGAGCCGCACCGAGGTCTTGCCGCTCATGAATCCTTGGACCTTGGAAGTCGATTTCGCAGGCGCTGTACACCGCCTCTTGCGCGACCGCCCCCTGCGTTGGGCTTGGATGGGGGAGTCCCTGGNGGGTGACCCCCAACGGGTCCGGTATGGGCAATTCCAAAAACTGCGCTCCCACTTGAGCAAGCGCATGGAGTTGATCGAGGTCCCCGTGGCCAATCTGGAAGCCGGTGAATCCATCCCCGCCAGCGTGGATGGTGTACTCGTGTTGCGTCCCCAGGATTGGCATCCGCGCGCGGTCTTTGCCCTCGATCAATACATTCAAAAGGGCGGACGCGCCCTTATCTGTTTGGACACGGTGCATTCCAATGCTGATGGTTTGGCAGCGCACCTAGAGCAAGGGCGCGAGCTGAAGGGCTCTGGCTTGGAGCCGGCCCTGGCCCACTGGGGGGCACCGGTCCTGGATGGCCACGTTTGGGATCGATTGTGGCCAGGCAAACGCCACTTCGTGGTTATGGACATGGGGCCAGATGGAAAACCCTCGGGCTCCCAGCGCCTGGAACCGATCCTGGATCCAGGTTGCCTCAAGCTTCAGCCCAGCGCCTTTGAGCGTACATTTCCTCCCACGGGGAGATCGGGCACGTTGGACCTTTGGTGGTGCCAAGCTTTTGGGGAAGGACCGCTTCCTAGCGGCATCACGCGCATGGACATTGTGCATTCCTCAGAGGAAAGTTACCTGGTGGATTGGGTGGTAGAAAGCAGCAGTAACGCGGGTGAAATCGAAAGTTACACGCGCAGTTTGGCGGCGGGTGGCTCGGGTCGATCCCTTGTGCTCGCTACAACCCTGACGGGCTTGTTCTCAAGCCCGTTCACCAAAGGAGCGCCCGAAGCTTTTGACGCCACTCGGCACGAGCGGGGCGATCCAGTGGGCAAAACGAAGGAGCCTGTGGTCAGCGGCCAAGCTGAGTCGCGGGTGGTCTTGGTGGGGGACGCGGATTGGTTGCGCGATCCACTTCCGGGAGACTACGCCCCTGTKTTASCGGGTGCKACCCCCGACAATCTGCGCCTCCTGGACAAYATCTTGGATTGGCTGTCGCGCAGCGACGACCTGATTGACGTGCGCAGTAAAGAACCGCGCCAGCGTCCGATTCGCAACATGCTCGAGCAGGAACTGCGGGCGGCGGGCATCTACGGATTGGAAGCCCCGCGTACCGCGGGAGAAATGCGCGAGCGTCTCAAGCGTGCGGACCGGGCGGAATCCCGGGTACGCCGCAGACGATGGTCCGCCATGTTGTGGCCTTTGCTCGTGGCCATTGGCTGCATTTTGGGTATGGGTCTCTTGTGGAACTTGAAGGAGCGGAAAAACTCATGAAGTGGTCCCGATTGAATGTGGTGTTGGCGGCGGTGCTCTTGGCTTTGGTGGCCTTGGATGGCATCACCTGGCCGCGTGCCGCTGATGTGCGCGCCGTGTTGCCTTTGTTCGCAGCCTGGGAAGCTGAGCAGGTGGCGACCATCCGCATCGAGCAGGGCGAGCAGGGGACCTTCATGGAGGATCCCGACTTGCTCGTGCAGCGCGATGCCTCCGGCGTCTTCCGCCTCCCCGAGCATTCGGGCTATCCGGCGCGTCTGCGCGCGGTRMATYTTYTRWKCNAATGSSNNGGCWTYMKTGRMSKMCWTGKWCYYSYTSMGSRASRAWSCSSCRNCCCATKRGACCTACGGCTTGTCCGAGGAAAAAGCCGTGCGCATTCGCTTGGAGGATGCTCAAGGCAACGTGCTGGCCGATTTGCTTCAAGGCGACAAGGCTCCCGGCGGGCGCGCCTTTTATGTGCGCCGCATGGATTCAGATAAGGTCTACCGCGCGCCTAACTTCGTGCGCGAGTCGGTGCGAGGGCGCCTGTTGGTTTGGATCGAGAGCCGTTGGTGCACTTTGGATACCGATTTGATCCAAAGCATCGAACTGACCGACTCCAAGGGCGGCGAGCCCGTGGTGTTGACCCGCGAGAAAGGCTCGCGCCTGGTTTGGAGGGACGCGGCCGGGGAGCAAGTTCCCAAGAGCCGGGTCCATTTATTCCTGCGCGCCCTGAGCTTGGTGACGATCAAGGATGTGCAGGGCCCCGGGCGGGTTCAAGGGGACCGTCTCACGATCCGACTCGAGCAGGCTGGCGGCTTGACCTGGTCCGGTAGCTTGGGCCTGGCCGAGGAAGGCAAAGATCGCGCGGGTTCGATCGTGTATGGGCAAGATGCCAGCGCCTCTGAAAACTTCCAATTGCTGCTGTCCCCGGCGGCCAGCAAGACCCTGCAGGATCGCATGGGAAAACTGCAGCGCTAGTGCCTGCAATGGGCAGGATCCCGTGCCATTCCCGTACCGGAGTTGGCATTAGGACCATAAGACAGGTCTTGGTGGGTGGTTCGATGGGCGGTGGATCGTTAAGCTGCGATCCTTATGGAGCCCCCGGTCTTAGGAATGCCTATTCCTGCCGGTCGTTCCGTCGCAGGGGCCCAAGCCGTTTCGTTTGGGCGCGTGATTGCGGCGGCAGGAAAGGGGCTCCCTTGAGAGCCCATGCCCATCGACTTCGAACAAGATTACGGCGTCAACGCCGGTTACGTGCAGGACATCTACGAACAGTGGATGCACGACCCTTCCAGTGTGGAGGGGACCTGGCGCGAGATTTTTGCGCTGGCCGCCGGTGAGGCACCCGTTGCCGCTAAGAAGGCTGCGCCGGCGCCCGCAGGACCCGCCAGACCGACCGGGCCTGGCGTGCCCCAAGGGGAAGGCGAATTGGAACCCTTGCGCGGTGTGGCTGGCAAGATCGTGACCAACATGGAGGCCAGCCTGTCGATTCCGACGGCTACTTCCGTGCGCACGATCGCCGCCAAGATCCTCTCGGAGAACCGGGCCTTGCTCAACGAACACCTGATGGTGCGCGCGTACAGCAAAGCCTCCTTCACGCACATCCTGGCCTTCGCCCTGGTCAAAGCCATGGCCGAGTTCCCTTCCGTGCAATCGTCCTACGTGGAAGTGGAAGGCAAGGGGCACCGTTTCACACCCGCCCATGTGAACCTGGGCATCGCCATCGACGTGCCCAGCCCCAAGGGCCGCATGCTGGTGGTTCCCAACCTGAAAGCGGTCGAGTCCCTGAATTTTAAGGACTTCTACGGCGTGTTTGACGACGCCATCCAGCGAGGTCGCGTTGGCAAACTGACCGGCGAGGACTTCAAAGGCACCACCTTCACTTTGACCAACCCGGGCGGCTTCGGCACCTCCATGAGCGTGCCGCGTTTGATGGTGGGCCAGGGCGTGATCATCGCCGCGGGGTCCATCGGCGTGCCGCCGGAAATGGGGGGGCTTACCAAGGAGGCCCTGGCCGACATGGCCATCGGCCCGGTCATGACGATCACCAGCACCTACGACCACCGCGTGGTGCAAGGTGCCGAGTCCGGTTTGATGCTCAAGCGCGTGGATGCGTTGCTGCAAGGCGCCGACAACTTCTACGAGGAGATATTCGCTTCTTACCGCGTCCCGTGGACGCCCGCCAAGCCGAGCTTGGACTTGGGCTTGAACCGGGACCCGGAGCAGACCCAGGTTTCGATCTGGAGGATGATCAACGCTTACCGCAGTCGAGGTCACCAGATCGCGGACTTGGATCCGTTGCACTACCATCCCGAATACTTTGAGTCCTTGGACCCGGCCAGCTACGGCCTGACCATTTGGGACTTGGATCGTACTTTCCATTCGGGCATCGGCAACAAAGAGCGCGCCACCCTGCGCGAGATCCTCGCGCACCTACGCCGAGCTTATTGCCGGCGTTGGACGGTCGAATACATGCACATCACCGATAAGGAGCGCAAGTATTGGATCCGATCCCGCGTGGAGGAAACCGAACATCAGTACGAGTTCGAAAAAGAGGATCGCAAGGGCATATTGAC
This sequence comes from Planctomycetota bacterium, assembly GCA_016764635.1. GTDB lineage: Bacteria > Planctomycetota > UBA1135 > UBA1135 > NORP259. The sequence continues at coordinate 3,251 of JAESRM010000277.1, read as the reverse complement.
CCTGCTTTCGCGCGCCGAGAACTTCGAGCGCTTCCTGCATACGCGTTATGTGGGCAACAAGCGTTTCTCCCTGGAAGGCGCGGAATCCATGATCCCGACCTTGTCCGAAATCCTGGAGCGCGCCGTGTTCCACGGGGTGGAGAAGGTCGTCATCGGCATGGCCCACCGGGGCCGCTTGAACGTGCTCGTGAACATCATGGGCAAGTCCTACAGGGACGTGTTCCGTGAGTTCGAGGCCGTTTTGCTGCCGCTTTCCGAGGAAGGTTCCGGCGACGTCAAATACCACCTTGGCCAAAGGGGCACCTTCGTGTCGCGCGAGGGCAAGGAAATCGAGATCATTCTTTCCGCCAACCCCAGTCACCTGGAAGCGGTGGACCCGGTGGTGTGCGGCATGACGCGCGCCTACCAGGACGAGATCGGCGACAAGGATCGCAAGAAGGTCCTGGCGGTTTTGATCCACGGGGATGCGGCCTTCGCCGGTCAGGGCGTGGTGCCCGAGACTTTCAACATGTCCGAGCTGCGCGCTTTCGGCAACGGCGGAACGGTGCACCTGGTCATCAACAACCAGATCGGCTTCACCGCCAGCCCCGAGGACCTGCACTCCACCCACTTCTGCACGGATGTGGCCAAGGGCGTGGAAGCGCCGATCATGCACGCCAACGGGGACTACCCGGAAGCCGTGCTGCGCTCCTCGCGCGTGGCCGTGGACTACTGCCACGAGTTCGGCGCGGACGCGGTCATCGACATGGTTTGTTACCGCCGATGGGGACACAATGAAGGCGACGAGCCGGCCTACACCCAGCCCTTGCTGTACGCCACCATCGGCAAGATGCGCACGGTGCGCGTGAACTACACGCGCCTTTCGATTCGCCGTGGCACCTTGAGCGAGGTGGAAGCCGCTCAAATCAGCGCCGACGTGGACGAGGAGATGCGCATCGCCCTCGAAGAGCAACGCGCTGAACCCAAGCGCGAACTCACCAAGACCGAGGTCCTGGACATGTCCGTGGATCACCAGGGCGATTACGCGGCGGACGTGCTGGTCGAAACCGGCTGCGACGAGAACCGTTTGGTGTCGTTGATCGACACCTTGAACACCGTGCCCGAGGGCTTCGTGACCCATCCGAACCTGCTGCGCCAATTGCGTCGTCGGGAGAGCATGGTGCGGGGCGAAAAGGACTTGGATTGGGGCTGCGCCGAGGCCTTGGCCTTCGGCACCCTGGTGCAGGACGGCCTTTCGATGCGCCTCTCCGGTCAAGACGTGGGGCGTGGCACTTTCAGCCACCGCCACGCGGTCATTCGCGACCAGAAGACCGACACGGAACACGTGCCCCTGCAACACTTGGGCGGCGAGTCCGGATACTTCGAGGTCTATAACTCCTTGCTGTCCGAAGAAGCGGTGCTCGGTTTTGAGTACGGCTACGCCCTGGCGCGCCCGAACACCATGGTGATTTGGGAAGCCCAATTCGGCGACTTCGCCAACGGTGCCCAGGTCATGCTCGACCAGTTCATCGCCTCCGGCGAAAGCAAGTGGAAGCAAAAAGCCGGTTTGGTTTTGCTGCTGCCCCACGGCTACGACGGCCAAGGCCCCGAGCACTCCAGCGCGCGCCCCGAGCGTTACCTGGGACTTTGCTCCGCGGGCAACATGACCGTGGCCAACTGCACCACAGCCGCCCAGTTCTTCCATCTGTTGCGCCGCCACGGCCGGCAGGAAGTGCGCCGGCCCCTGGTCGTGTTCACGCCCAAGTCCTTACTGCGAGACAAGCGCGCGGCCAGCCCGATCGCGGACCTGACCCAAGGCGGCTTCAAGGAACTGATCCTGGACGAGTCGGTGGAACCCAAGAACGTCAAGCGCGTGATGCTTTGCAGCGGCAAGGTCTACAACGACCTGAACGAGCACCGCATCGAAAAGGGTCTAACGGACGTGGCCATCCTGCGCCTCGAGCAACTCTACCCGTTCCCGCGTCGCGCCATCCTGGACGCCATCGCCAGCTACAACGACCCGACGGTCACCTGGGTCCAAGAAACGCCGCGCAACATGGGACCCTGGTCCTTCATCTTGCAGCGCTTCTACGACATGGACGTGCCGATCCGTTACGCCGGTCGCCCCGAGAACTCGAGCACCGCAACGGGCTCGCACAGCCGCCACTTGGCCGAACAGGCCCATTTGGTGGAATTAGCCCTGGGCGAGTAGGCCGCGCGCGCGCGGACTTGATCTAGCTCAACCGCGCCGGGCCTAGAGCTACATTTCAAGTATCCTGGATGACGACAATTCAGTGGTCCTCCAGGTACTTCAAATGAATCAATTCAAAAGCATTCTCGTTGGCATCGATTTTTCTGCGCGCTCTGGTCGTTTGACGGAGGGTGCCCGTTCGGTGGTTTTGCAGGCCCTGCGGCTTTCCCGGGAGACCGGGGCCAAGCTGCAGTTCTTGTATTCCAAGGTGCGAGACACCGAGGAAGAGCAAGGCGACGAGCTGGACATCAGCGCCGGTGTTGGGGAATGGCATGCCCTGTGCATCGAGGGCGGTTTGAAGGACCCCGAATATGTGGAGTCTGAGGAAGCGCCCTGGTTGGCCTTCATTCACCGTGTTCTGTCCGGTGGTTATGACTTGGTGATGGTGGCCAAGCGCAATCGCACCCGCCGCATGGATCAGCAAATGGGTAGCGTCAGCATGAAGCTGGTGCGCAAGTGCCCCTGCCCCGTGTGGGTCGTGAACCCTAGTCACGAGCACGACGACGGTCCTATTTTGGCGGCCACGGACCTGCGCGAAGTGGGCAACCATGGCGTGGCGCTCGCCGCGTCCTTGGCCAAGCAAGAGGAGCGGGATTTGTACATCGTGCACGCTTGGCAGATCCCCTTCGAGTTGCAGGTCAGCGCTTCTCGCATGACGGAAGAGGAGTACAAGCAGCGTTTGGACGAAGAAGCAGAGAAAGCGCGCTGCGAGGTGCGCGCCTTGCCCGGCGTGGGTGAGCTGGGCGAGCGCGCCCATGCCATGATCGCCCTAGGCGCGCCTTCGACCGGCATCCTTGCGGTCGAGCGCAAAATCGAACCTTGCCTGACGGTCATGGGCACGGTGGGCCGCGGCGGCATCCCCGGATTCCTCATGGGCAATACGGCCGAGCGCTTGATCTACAAGCTGGAGTCTTCGCTGCTAGTGGTCAAACCCGACGATTTCGTTTGCCCCGTTGGCTAACTGGCGCGAGCGTCAAAAAAAACGGCGCCCCCGGGATCACTCCCAGGGGCGCCGCTAAAA
>JAESRM010000109.1 GCA_016764635.1 Planctomycetota bacterium | reverse complement strand
CGGGTTGCGCGGTGCAACGCAGCATCGAAGATGGACAGCTCAGCGCAGCTCGCCTAAAGAGTTATCAGAGGCTGTTGCGAGAGATCGAATACAACGAGCGTCGGGGAAGCGTGGACAAAGCCCGGGAAGCCCGTCGCGTATGGAAGAAGCGTACGGCTCAGTATAGGCAACGTACAAGGTTCTCCCCGAAGAGTTAGTGCTAGGAAGCTCGGTGTCAGATTCGTTTGACACCGACTTTCTGGCTTCTCTTGGTTGGCGACCAGACATGTGTGGCCTCGCCGCGTCTCGCTGTCTAAAGACTCGAGACGCTTGTGTCCGGGACGAAGTAGTCGCTGCTAGACTTACTAATGGACGGGTGTTTGGCGATCTGCGCCAAGCCGCAATCCACCCAGACATCGAGTGTTGCCATTGTAGCCAAGCTGAGTTCATTGTTGGGCACGATCTCGACTGCGAGTTCCTGCCAGCCAGTTGCTGTGTCCGAATCCTTACAGAGATTTAGGTAGCTTTGGGTTGACCTAGCTGTTGTAAACTTCTCACCTTGAAAGTGCATGTTGTATTGCCACATCCCACTAAAGACAGAATCAGACGCTCTTGCAGTGAGTGTGGCATTGCCCTTTGTGTCTACCTTTACGCTCAACTTGATACCGTCGGCTGGCTTTAGAACCTGCTCGGACACAGAGAGCGTATTGGTACTACCGTTTTGGTAGCGCACCGAATATGTTTCGCCTGGCTGAGCAGGTCTATCGAATGCAATAAATCGTCGATAGTCCGAGTCAGCGGCTTCTAGCGTGATCGCAATTGTGGTTTTGTGACCCTTGGCATCAGTTCGGACAACCTTGAAATCCTCAGAGCTCGCTTTGGCACTTTGATATTGTATCTCCACAAAGACACCCAGCGAATAGGCGGGCAATGCCGATTGGGAGCCAGTGACATACGATACCGGCGGCATCATAAAACCACAGGCAGCCGCGTCCGTACTCGGTAGTGTCACACCTGCACCTGAAATCACACACACACAGGCCAAACCACCAAGTTTTCGAAAAATGCTCATCTTACTATTATATCCCATTGTGCCCGCGAGCCCAGGACTATTTTCCCCCTCAGATATTTGAGGGGCTTGAGAGTGAATTGCCGCTTTGTTTTGCCAGTCCCAACTAGTAACCATGCAACGAGTATTCATCCATACTATTAGCCGAGTGATACTCGCGGTTGTGCTGATATCTGCTGTCGCAGTTGGGGCATTGGCCTCTACCTCAAAGATGATACACGGGGAATGGCGAGTGCCAGGAGCAACGGAGATCGTGCGAAAGATCCGTAGTATCTCCTCCTCCCCTGCGAAGCCTTCTAAGGTGATCTACTTGCATAGAGAGTCATTGCAAGTAAAAGGCGGCGGCGATGATGCAACACGAAATGAGTCCAGTTTAATCAAAGGTGGAGAAGTTCGTACGATTCCCAGGTACCGTGCTAGCAAGGCGACTTGGAGGCGATTGACTCGTTGTGTCGAGGGCAAATTTGCGGACTACGACGTCGTTGTTACGGACAAGCGACCAATCTCTGGCTCATACATATTAGTTAAAGTTGGCGGCAAAGCGGCCGATATAGGTCGGGACAATCCGAATCTTGGCGGAATCGCACCCTACAACCAAAAAGCAATTCCCAACAGTATCGTATTTGCCTTTGATCAAGGCGGACGATACCGGACAAAGAACAATTGTGATGCTGTGGCGCATGAAGTTGGCCACGTCTACGGGTTGGATCACACCTACCAGTGCAAAGACATCATGAGCTACCGCCACGGTTGTGGAGCCAAAGTTTTTGTGAAAAAGGAAATGGCCTGCGGCGAAAAGAGTACTCGTTTGTGCGAAGACGGCACGCAAGAACAAAATTCAGGCGCCAGATTGCTAAGCTTGCTGGGCGCGCGTTCTGAAAAATCAGTGCTACAATAACTAGCGATGTCGGATCGGCAGATTCTCTACAAGAAACTTGCAGACCGTTTTGGTGGCAAATTTCACATCCGTACGGGCGCAACCCGAAGTACTTTCTATCTTGATACGGAGGTTCGCGGAACGAGCATCGAAGTCCGAGGTACCAGTGTACCCTACTCACTAGCCGGCGGAACGACAGACATTCGGGCGATCGCAGAGTCATCTCTCGGGGTAGTTCTCAGAGTTAGTCGCTTCGGGAATATGCGCTATGGGTATATCCGCAACTTGTTTTTGCGTGATGTCATTGTCGGTGATGAGTGCTTTGACCGAGATTGGGTGATTCGCGCAAGGAATGAGTCCCATGCTCAAGCCTATTTGGGCGAGACGCAGCGCAGCCTGATTGATGCGGTACCCGCTACTGAGGTTGTCGGACCAAGAGCAGCAAATGTCCCCTTGTCCGATCACTACAACTTCGAAGCTCGCGGCAGGATCGCAATAGCCTACTTCGATGGATTTGAAACCGATGAGGAGCGCATGCTGGCGGCGATTGATGCCACCATCGCGTTGGCGCAACGTCCAACCTCGCTACTGGAGCAATGGCGTTTGTTAGCGGGTGATTTGAATGCCCGTCTTGAGACCACCGAGAAGTGGAGTGACGATGGTAGCACGCGAATTTCGATGTCGATTCGCGGTATGGTTATCGTGGTGTCACCGGTCGCGGACAAATTGGGTTGGCGTCGGCTACGACTGCGGACACGGGTGTATTGCGAAAACGGACAGGGACTTCCGCCCTTGCACTATGTGCCCGGAGACTCGGATGCAGGGATTCCACCGAAGGTGGTGGAGGCCACGAAGCAGGCTGGTATTGTCGTTCTACGTTGTGATGGCAAGCGAATCTGGATCGACCTAGACGGCAATGTTTGCGACGCAGCGAGAATACAATTGGTGGCGCAAGCTGTCGCGCAACTGGCGGTACCCAATTCTCAGATCGGCCCCTATCGTTGAGCGTTGAGCACATTATCCCGCGATCGCTTGCTCGTGTGATTCGCTCTCTTCTTGAGTAATTAGGGGCATGCATTGCAACCCCATACGATTGAGCTTGAGCAGCAAGTCGAGATACATGGCGCATGCATCGAAACCGGAAGACCAACCGATTTGYGCAAAATGGTTGGCCGGAACAACGGCGATCTCTTTGCCCCACTTCTGAGAGGACGCAGGCACCATGCCATCATTGGGACCGCGGGAGCGCAGTAATATCTCGTAGCCGGCCATCAGGAGAGGGTTTCCCAGTACTCCACTGCGGCTGGTCTCTCCAACAATACAACCATAAAAGACTTCGGACACGTCGAGTATCGTGTTGTTGAACTYTTCGGACGGCCCCTCGCCAAGCCACTGGAGAGCATCTGTCGACACCCCTACTTTACCGAGTAAGGAGAGCAGGGCCCGACTAGGTAGTAGCTCAGCTGCCTGCGCGAGATAACTACCACGATGGGGCGTCGCGACCGTGATTAGCGCCTTCACTTGGTTGGCAAGTCCGAGCTTCGACAGTGCGTATCGCGCATCGAGACCGCCCATGCTGTGTCCGACAACAACAACACGCTTCTCGTCGAGCTCTTCGATGAAGCTAGTTAAGGCTTGCGCCCGYTCGGGAACAGTTCCCAGTCCTGCGACTTTTGCTGTGAATACGGCGCCGCCACGCTGTTCTAGGTAGTTGGCAACACCGCGGAAGTAGTGTTGCCGTACGCCCATGACCTGCAAATGATCAAAACCGAGAACTCCGTGGGCTAGAACGATAGCGTGTTGCGAAGGCTCCCGGACAATTGTTGGAGCCGAAATGGGCGGACCGCGATGTCGCCGTTTGCGCCAGTAGAGCCCGGCGACTCCAGCGAGGAGAAGTAGCAGCGCAACAACGATGACAATCGCTGACATCTACCAGCCCACAGTCGCAGTGATTCCGGTGTCGAGCATTTGTCCGCCAAATTTGAAACTGGCAGTTTGGTTGGTATCGACTATCTTCGTAACCGTTTCTTCACCCATGTGGTGCAGACGCAAGTGAGCAGAGATTTCAAACGAGGAGATGCTTTGGTTGTCTTTGGAACCCTTTTTTGAGTCTTTTAACTTCCATACATAGCCGCTTCCGAAACTGAGAGTCGCCACCGAAGCATCTAGCAGATTCGCTCGTTTGTCCGGCGATGGCAATGGTACAGGAGTTGGCCGATAGGATACTCCTGCTCGCAACGCAAGCTGGGATGTGGCCAGAAACTCGACGCCAAAACGCGGTACTAGGGTATCGTGAAAGTTAGGATCTTCATCCGGTGGGTAATTGAGGCCTGCCGCAACACTGTCGTCCGGATCCAGCGGGCTGATGTGAATGTAGGGGCCCGGGTGCGCTGAGTAGTGATACCAGCTGAGGTCGAATGCAGTGGTGATTGTCTCGCTTAGTGGATACGTGGCGCCGATTGACGCTTGCAAGGGTGAGTACCAGGCGACATTCTCAAGCAAAACGTCGACGTCGAAGAGTACGCCTGCCGCTTGAACTCTTGTCCGAGTCTCGGCTTTTAGTTGGTGGAAAAGGGCTGTTCTCAGGGATGCTGCAAGTACCAGTTGGCTGTCAAATTCGTAGCGGACACCGCCGTAGAAGGACGCCGCTGGATTGAGCTCCCAGGCGACTGCTCCTGCAATTTCGTCGTCTCCTCCGAGTACGGGAATCTCGGCAGCAATTTGCAGCCCACTGTTTATGAGTACCGCCCCGCCAATTCCGATGGAGAGGTGGCTATTGACTTTGTACGAAACGCCACCAATGATTGAAACTTGTTCTAAGGGTTTTCCGTAGAGTGCGTATTCGGGCGTTTTGCTTAGCGAGCTTTGCTTAAGGCTCTGAACCTGAGAGACGCCGGTGTCAAAGAGGAGACCAACGCTGAGCCGGTAGGGGAGATGCAAACAGGCCGAGAAGGTTGCTGCGGTTCTATCGGACAGCGTTTCTCCCTCAAACTCTTCGGTGTCACTATCGATAGAGAGCCCATAGCGCCAGTAATTGGACTCGATACTGGCTTGGTTGCGGGCGCATTGGCTTAAGCCTGCAGGATTGTAATAGGTCGCAGCAGCATCTTGCGCCGTGGCAGTTCCAGCRCCGCCCATYGCCTTCACCCGAGAGCCGACGCCCTGTTGGTCTTGTACGGTATTGGCATAGGCTACCCTATGAAAAGATGCGATCGCTRCRATTGCCAATGCCGCRTTTCGAAGYCGCGTCACGGTCCACTTCGCTTTCGTAGGAGGTCAAACACGAACGCCAAGGGAGAGTCATCGTCGCGAAGAAAGGATACCAMTGAGGCTAGGGATTCTTCTAGCTCAGCGAGCGTAACCGGGCTGGGTGGAAGTTCCACGCATTGCTGTGAACTGAGGATGTCCGAGTAGCTCTGGGCAATGTCGAGTAGCACCAGAAGGGGCGCGAGTTCCCGGTCTTGTCCTCGGACCCCCAAGGCATCGGCCGACATTTGCACGAGAACTCGCTGCTCATCTCGGTACAATAACCTGTCGAAGTCTAAGAATAGTGAGTGTGCCTGCCTCTCCGGATCGAGAAGTGCGCTGGCAAAGCGTAGCAGATCGCTTGCACCATCAAGGCGTTCGGGGGATTGCAGAAGTTCCGAGAYTATTCGCGTTAGCTCGTCATAGCTCGTTGGKCCRCCCTGCGTTGGTCCGCCTTCCAAATGAGGTGGATTGGGATCGAGAATTCGGGAGAGGAACAGATCGATTTGCGCTCGTTGCGGGTAGTCTTGTAGCAATACTCCAACGCTCAGGAGTGCCGCTACTGTCTTGCTTTCRACTTGCGATTTTGTCTGCTCTTGCCACTCWGAWATGACGCATTGGTACTGGTCGCTAGGTAGGCGTGCGGCTTCGAGYACGGCYTCTAGTCCACTTGCAAGTTGAGGAACTAGACTTTGGTCCACGAGGCGAAGTGCGCCATCCCGCATCTCTGTTTGTGTAAGATATCCGGACAAAAAGCCAGCGCTACTGGCCAGTGCAGGACCTTGATTGGCTGAGTCGATTCGCTGCGCCGCAACTTGTATTCCGTCGATAAGCTCCGATGCCAGCGAGACCCCACCTTGTAACCCCGAGGCAGTGTTGATTGTGCCGGTGGAGTCCAGTAGCCGTGCACCGCTATCAATAATRACATCGGCGAGAGTGCCATCGCCATCGGMRGARGGAATCGTCACCARRWATTCRTTGAGGTCAAAGAASGAGTCCATGGCCCCAGAACGTAAAATCTCAGCAAGTACCGGCAAGATTGCACGCACWGCGCTGGCAGTATTGGCRCTCTGGTCTTCATCTTTKAGYARGTCAAAACCGACGGTTGCAAAGAGGCTGACGAGGGCTCGCAACTCGCCCTCTTGGCGAAAGGTCTTGGCCACYGGCAAGTAGAAATTGAGCGCRCCACTTTTCGCCAGGTCATCCAGCGCGAAGAGGTCGGACGCYCGTACGTCGTCCGGGGATGTGCAGCCAACAACAAAGAGGGAGCTGTTTACGACTGCTTCGCCGAATCCTCCAGTCACCCCCAGTAGTCCGAGTAAATCGTCGATGAGATTGCAGACAGTCTCCGGACTGAGTCTACTCATCAGGTCGATAATCGTGTGTGTGACCGTTTTGCCGCCGGTGAAAGGCACGCTGCCACAATCGGCGGTGGCCAGGATCTCTAAGCTCTTTTCGATAGAGCTGCGATTGTCGACCGTTGTCGTTCCGTTTTGTACATAGAAGCGAGGCCGAGAAAAGTCGACTGCCGGGGAATTGGGATCCGGGGGCTCTGCGCTGCACTCGTTTTCTTTGAGTAGTGTTCTGTACTCAATGGTGGCCAGGAGTTGCGTCGGGAATTCGCGAGCATTGGTACCTAGCTCGCTAATGAGGCCCATTAGCAGCCGCGGCATAGGCGTATTGAACCTAGTCTGAATACGGAATATTTGTCCGATTAGCGGCAGGGTTTCGCCCACCAAGTCGTAGAGGGCTGGGGAAGTGCCATCGAGGGAGCTGTTTCCGATGGCATCTACAATTTGTCCCAAGGATACCAGTACGTCCTCAGCAACCGCTGGGTCGTTTCGCAATAGGGTTGACCARGTCTCCAAAAACGCAATYGGTTTGTCGTATTTGGCAACCTCCAAGAGCGTGAAGAGAATTTGGAAAATCGGATTGCCTTGGCTTGTATAGCGCTTGCAGTCTTCTTCTCCGAGGCAGTCGATCTGTGTGCCCATTGCTGCATCGACAAAGGAGGAAACATGAGACAGTAGGCCGGACGCCAGCGCTTCTCCGGTAACTCGCAGGCCGTGTCCGAAGGCTGTGTTCTTTGCGTCGTAATACTGATAGAGAAAATCGCCATCGCCGGACAACTTCCGGTGGCTTGCGTCGTAACCATCGCCGTAGCCAAAGGGCGGGATGTCGATTTCTTCCCCAAGGCTATTGATGGGGCGTCCTTGTCCGTTGTGATCGGCACTGCCGTCGGAGTCGTTGTCGACAAAAGGCTCGTAAAGACTGTTTGTAGCCGGGTTGGTGCGTACTTTGGGAGTGCCTGAGGTGTTGAGCCGTGCAACCCAAGCAGAGTCGCCGCGAATCGGAACACTTGCGAATCCTTCGGAGCTGAGTAGCCGAGCGATGGAGTCTTCGGGCTGGAGACCTGYGCAGCTGCTGGCCTCGTCTTCGATATTGACCAAATCACTGGCAACCTGAAGTAGTGCCGATAGGGCATTTTGCTCGCTGCCAGCTCGAAGAGGGAGTTCGGACAGCCCGGAAATCGCATGGATTCCATCGACCAGACCCGGATCGGCCAGGAGCGTCCGAGAAAACTCTAGAAGGTGTTGGTCCTGCAGAATCGTGTCAGAATTTAACAGGTCGACAATGGCCTCTAGCGCCTTTCTGTCCGGCTCAAAGGAGTCGTCGACCAGTAAGCCTATTGCTGTGCCGAGAGTGTCTGTCATTGACTCGAGACTGCCATCGTCGGCTGCGGGAAGGATGCTTTGGCTCATGAGAGYGGGAAGCATCAGCACAYTCGATGGAGTGAGAATCGCATCTACAGATCGAATGAGTCGCTCTCGCTCTCGCTCTAGGAGTTGTTCTAGCTCAGCAGAACAAGTGAGGCTCGCCTGCCCGTTGGTACGAGCGATGGCATAGACCATTTCGCCGATG
>JAESRM010000049.1 GCA_016764635.1 Planctomycetota bacterium | reverse complement strand
TTTTCGTTTTGTTTCGCACCTCTCCGACCCACGTCACTCCGGAGAAAATGGTGGGCCCTGTTGGACTTGAACCAACGGCCAAACGATTATGAGTCGTTTGCTCTAACCGACTGAGCTAAGGGCCCCTGCGGGAAGTATAGCGAGGAAAGCACCGCTCGCCACCCATTCGGCCGCCTGGCGTGTGTTTTCCCCCAGCCGAGGGCGCATTTTCCGGTCGTGGTGTCGAAACGACTAGCCAGCCGCCCGCTGATCCAGGCTCGGGCCCGGCGGAATGAAGGCCACAACCGCATTGCGCCCATTCTCTTTAGCCTTGTACAGCGCAGAGTCTGCAGAGCGCATCAGATCATCGATGGTCTCGTGCTGGGCTTGCTTTTCGGCAACGCCAAAACTCATCGTCACTTTCAAGGTCTGACCGAGGTGGTTGACCGCAGCTTGCTCGATAGCCTCTCGCAGGCGTTCGGTACTGGCGACCACTTCATCCACGCCCGTGTTCAAGGGAATGAGAATGAACTCCTCTCCTCCCAAACGAGCCAGTACATCTCCCTGGCGACAGTTCTGACGCAAGACATCCGCGCACTCTCGCAGGACCGCATCACCGGCATCATGCCCAAATTGGTCATTGATGCGTTTGAACAAATCAATGTCCGCCATGACGACCGAAAGCGTTTGTCCGGTGCGTTGACATGCTTCCCACTCCTGCTGAAGTCGCTGCATGCCGTAACGGCGGTTGGGTAGGTTTGTGAGCACGTCGGTCAAAGCCGCCTGCTCGAGCTTGCGAGTTAGAATACCCATGTCGGCCAACTGGCGCTGCTGAATGCGCTTGGCATCCTCGACCTCCTGGCGCATCTGAACCGTGCGCTGACCCGCACGAACCCTGGCCACCAGAATACTCGGGTTGAACGGCTTGACGATGTAGTCGTCCGAGCCAGCTTCAAACGCTTCGAGGACCTGAGCGTCATCCCCGTGCGCGGTCACTAGCAATATATACATGCGGCGACCCACGGGTGTTTCGCGCAGGGCCTTACACAATTCCACGCCGGTCATGCCCGGCATCATCCAGTCGGTGACCACAATGTGCGGGCCCCATGAAATGGCTTTCCGAAGGCCTTCCTTACTACTGGATGCCGACTCCACTTCAAAGCCGGCCTTCTTTAGATAGTGTGACAGAAGTCGCACCATGGTCTCCTCGTCGTCGATGAGGAGTACGCGCTGCGCTTCGTTGGATCCAATGCGCGAACGAATTGCAACGTGCTCCTGATCTTGTTCGCATTGTCCGTTCAAGGCCACAGCAGCGACTTCGGGAGCGTCTTGAACGATTTGCGGCTTGGGCGCGGTCACGCCAATGCGCGCAAAGTCCTCAGCCGTCTTCGCGAATTCAATAGCTTGGCCACTCGGAACCCCGAGCAACTGGCCCCACTCCTGCCAGGCGGGAACGATTTGGTCCGCCAAAGCGTGCAACTCATAAACGGACATTTCCAATTCCTCGGCGATGCCTTCTAGCCTGAAGAAAGCCGCCACCCAAAGCTCGTTGCGTGCTTCCCGGTCGATGGTCAGCACGTCCGCAATCGCCCGGCCTGCACGCAGGGTGCGAGCCAATCCCTCACTCCCGGATGAAAGTCCTTCCGGCATTGTCCCCTCGAACTTTTCGATGCTCTGCAAGACGGCTTGCTGGGAAGCCTTGGGGAATCCCCAGTCCTCCATCATCAAGCTCGCCACTTCAGCATGGTTGACCCCAAATGCGCAGCTTTCGAGTTTCGCCAAGCGTGCATCGTCAAAGCAAACATCCCACCCCATGAAACGCTCGTAGCGCTCGGGGTAAAGGCTCGCAAACGCTAGCTGACCTATGTTTAGGAGCAAACCGCAGGTGAAGGCTTCCGCAGGAGCAAACACCCGGCGCTCGAACGCGATCGTGCTAGCCGCAACGGCGGTAGCCAAGGAGCGCGACCAGAAAGTGTGATGATCCAGCCCACCGCGATTGCCTTCATCCTGACCTACCAGGCTGAAACCTAGGGCCAAGGATCGCAGGGTCTTGGAACCCAAACGCAAGGCGGCCTCGCGCACGGTCTCAACCGTTTCCTGCGCTCCRTTGATGGCRTTGTTGGCCATCTGGATGATCCKMCCGGACAAGGCGGGATCAGCCATGACGGCTTGGATGAGTTCCGCCTGGTCATAGTCGTCCTCCTGGGTAATTTCCAGGATTCGTAGACCGATGGCGGAGGGAGACGGCAGGGCGCCCGTCAAACGAAGTTCGTCGAATCGTTGTTGTATCACTCGAAKWTCTCTTGGGGAATGTAGAGAGTTRTAGGGAGGGTACGGAGTGGGCTATGCGGCGTCGCGYGCYGGGGTCAGCGAGGATGCTGCGACGCAACGGTTGCGGCCTTGGTGCTTRGCTGCRTATACAGCYTCATCAGCTTTYTTGAGCAACTCACTRGGAGCCATGCTCCCGGAGCTGAAGCTCGCCACKCCWAGRCTTGCGGTWACGGCRCCTTTRTAGCCRCCAAACKCAGTCACRTGGTTTTCCAGAGCGGATCGGATTCGCTCGGCAACAACAAGAGCCGCGGCTTCGTTGGTGTTCTTGCAGATCACGAGGAACTCTTCACCACCGATGCGGCAAGCCTCATCGGAAGTACGAACGGCATCTCTCATGACCGCGGCGGTCTCTTTCAGGACCTCGTCGCCCACATCATGCCCGTAGTTGTCGTTGACTTGCTTGAAGAAGTCCACGTCGAGCATGACCAGCGAAATGTCGCGCCCAGTTCGTTTGACCGAGGCCCACTCGCTCCCCAAACGCTTCATTGCGTAGCGGCGGTTGGGTAGGTTGGTCAACGCATCGGTCAAAGCGGTCGCACGCAACTTGCGGGTCAATACGCCGAGYTCTTGRACYTGGCTCATGACCGTCGCTTTGTCGCGCTCCACYCGGCGGTGGAGYCCGCAGACACGCAGGCCKGCCTTGATACGTGCGGTCAGCAGTGCCTCGTTAGTTGGCATGTCGATGTAGTCATCGGCTCCGGCGGCAAAAGACTCTACCGCCTGGTTTGCTCCACCTTCTTGACCCAGGACGGTCAGGTACAAGCCTTCACCCTGGCTGTTCTTGCGCAGGCTCTGGCAGAGTTCGATCCCGCTCAAACTCGGACAAATTTGGTCGGCAAGAACGATGTCAGCTCCCCAACGAAGGGTTTCGAGCAGGCCCTTCTTTCCATCGAGTTCGAAGCGAACATCGAAAGGGCTTTGGGTCAGCTCTGGGCTCGCTTTGACCTGCTGGATCGCCTTCTCGCCCACCACCATCAAGCGAATCTGATCCACTTGAGCCGTAGCGATTTGATTCAGGGTCAAGCAGCTGGTGGCCACAGGCGTATCCGTTGCGATTTCGACCTTCAGCTGACCCGGTTTGGCATCCTTGGCGCCCTCTACCAGGCGGAAGACCTCATTGAAGTTCTGCCCATTGCCGGTGGCCACATCGAGGCTATCGCCCCAATTCACCCACTGCTTGGCGCAGGAGTTGGCGAATCCGATGAAGGCGCTGCGGTCCATTCCGAGGATTTTCTGGGCGCGCTCCAACTCTTCTCCGATGGTTTTCCATAGGAAAGGGTCTGTCATTTCATCCGCGACCATTGCCTCCCCAATCCAATAGGCCACACGCAGGACCGCCGTTAGGGAGTCCAATTCCGTGAGATCCTTCAAACTGCGGCACCCTGAGTACTCGAAGGTGGCTTCGGAGAAGGTGTCCGGCAAGCCCCACTCGACCAGCATCAACGACCCAATCTGGGGATGGTTGATTTTGAAGCGGCTCATTTCCTTCGGAAGCAGTTCATCCAACGGACCCGTTCCGTGCTCGGTGAGCAATGCGCTGTAGGCATCGGAGTAAACGGAGGCCAAAGCCAACCGCCCCACGTCACCAATCAATCCGCAAATGTAGGCTTCCTCGGGCTTGCGCATTCCGATGCGGGATGCCAATGCCTGGGCAACGACCGCGTGGGCCAGGGACGATGACCAATATCCGTCATAGTTGAACGCTTTGCAGGCCCCTGTGGTCCGTTCCGAGACCAGGGAAAAGGCCAAGGCTAGGTTGCGTACCATGTTGCCACCCAGCCGCATGATGGCCTCTTCTACCGTAGTGACAGGCTCTGTCCCTGCATTCGCTGCCGAGTTGGCTAGCTGTAGAATCCTGCCGGTGAGCGATGAATCTGCCATGATCGCTAAGCCCATATCCTCGGCGCTGTAGTCTTCACTACGCGTCAATTCAAGGATACGCATTCCCACGCCGGCAGGTGACGGGAGGTTGCCGCTGAGCTTCAGCTCTTCAAAAGTTTCGATATTCACGACGCTGTGATTCTCTCTCTTTGGTTCAGACTCCGGCTCCCCGGGGTCCAAGTGGATAAAATTACTCTTCCTCAATCCCCCACTCCGGCGTCACGGCTTGAAACTGAGTCGGGCAAGACCCTTCTCCTCAGAAGCCCTTGGGAAGGGATTCGGTGGGGCAGGGGCATGCTGCACTCGGCACCACACGAAGCAAAGGTGCTCCGCGGTTCGATTGGCAGGATCTAGTTAGGGGGGATTGAAGTTCTTTTCGGTGGCGACCCGTTCGGATCTGTTTCGAAAGTCCCAGGACCCCTCCTAAATCTCATTTCGGTGCCAACTACGAGTCGTCCKGTATCGAAAAAGAAACTGAACGAWGTTCRAYGGRYGAGCACTGCYCCAAATMGAYGCACACCCGCCCYCTNCACGYAAMYCAGRGGRTGYMWCAYTGCCCAGGAATTACACAACGGTGAGAACCGTAACAGGGCAGACTAGGACCGCAACTCAACGACTTTGAGGTACCCGAACTGCCCAACGAAGCGGGTCACGAAGTCGTCCATCACGCCGCTCAAATCCACCTGTTTTTGGGTGTGATCGGCCAGCCGGGTCATCACTCCAGACTCCAGGCCACAAGGCTTGAAACCACGGAAGGCGTCCAAGTCTGTGGTCACATTAAGCGCGATCCCGTGCCACGTCACCCAGCGCCGAACGGCAACCCCGATCGACGCGACCTTCTGATCTCCAATCCAAACCCCGGTCTTGCCCTCTACCCGACGCCCTTCGACTCCATAGCTCTTCAGCAGATTCAGCACCACCTGCTCGAGTTTGCGCAGGTACTTGTGCAAGTCCCGGTTGCCCTCTTCCAGGAATAGGATTGGGTACGCCACGAGCTGCCCGGGCCCGTGATAGGTCGCCTCGCCACCCCTCTCCACTTCCAAGACGGGCACGGTCACCCCATCCGCAGCGTTGTCCTCGGTWCCGCGCCCCAAGGTCACAATGGGGTCGTGTTCCACCAAAAGCAGGGTGTCGCCAATGGTTCCTTCGATCCGGGCCTTCAAGCAACGCTGCTGAAGATCGTGGACCTCTTCGTAGGATCGCCGCCCTAGGTGGCATATCTCAAGGGGCTGGTTCATCTGAAACCCTCTCCAAAGGGTTGGATCGCTTGCAACGGACTGGTGGCCTCGGCCGCTCACATGCGACTTGCACTAGGAAAATGAGGCGTCCGGAGTTCCGGACCCATCCACCCCATTAGAACGGCTGAGTCCGATCCTGTAGACGGGGCTTTTCGCGCCTTAGCAAACGTCAAGGTGAGCGATGGATGGAGCCGGCCCAATCCTTGGCCTCAATCTTGGAAGACCCAATCGCCGATTGAGACCCAGGCCGGCACCCGTTTCCAAAAGACCCCCGCCGGCGCGGGCCGATGGGGGTCCTAACAGGCCCTTGATCATCCGCGGTCTGCTATGGCAAACAGGGGTGGGCTGCCCCGCTACTTGGGCTTCTGGAAGATGTGTATGGCCATGTTGTGCACGGCTTCGGCGGCTTCCATCATGGCTTCGGGCAAAGTCGGGTGCGCGTGGATGGTGCGCGCCAGGTCTTCCGTAGTGGCGCCCAGCTCAATAGCAAGCGCGGCCTCGGCGATCAGTTCGGTGACCTCGGGGCCCACCATGTGCACGCCCAGGATCTCGTCCGTGTCGGCGTCGGCGATGATCTTGACCATGCCTTCGGTCTCCATGAGGCTCATGGCGCGGCCGGAAGCGGCGAAGGGGAATGAACCGACGGCGGTTTTGAGGCCTTTCTCAGCGCATTGCTCCTCGGTGAGGCCCACGGAGGCCATTTCGGGAGCGGTGAAAATCACGGCGGGCACGCAGCGCACGTCGTATTCCTCGGGCTGACCGGCGATGACGGCAGCGGCGACCAGGCCTTCCTTGCTGCCTTTGTGGGCCAGCATGGGTTGACCGGCGATATCACCCACAGCGTAGATGTTGGGCACCGAGGTGCGCATCTGCTTGTCGATCGTCAGGAAGCCGCGCTCATCAAGCTTGATTCCGACGTTCTCCAAGCCCAGGCCAGCGGCGTAGGGGCGGCGGCCCACAGTGGAAAGGATCTGATCGCACTCGACGACCTCTTCACCCTTCTTGGTCTTCACGGTGACGTGCAGCTTGTCCCCCTTGCGCACGTAACTCTGGGCGAAGGTCTCGGTCATCAACTTGATCTTGCGCTTCTTCATACTGCGCTCGATGACCTTGACGCAATCGCGATCTTGGCCGGGCAGCGCACCGGGGGTGGCTTCGAGCACGGTGACTCGGCTGCCGAGCTTCTGGTAYATGATGCCGAGCTCGAGACCGATGTAGCCGCCACCGATGACGACCAGGTGATCCGGAATACGATCCGGGGTCAGGCCGCCGGTCGAAGACCAAACGTCCTTCTCGTCGAAGTCGAAGCCGGGGATTTCGATCGGGATGGAACCCGTAGCGATCACGATGTCGTCGACCTTGAGCAGCTCATCGATGCCCTTGGCTTTCACGCGCACGCTAGTCTTGGACTCGATATGGGCGGTGCCCATGATGACCTTGACGCCGTGGGCCTTGAGCAAGCCTCCCACTCCGCCGGTCAGTTTGCCGACGATGCCGGCCTTCCACTCGACCAGCTTGTGCACATCCAACTTCACGTTCTCGACCGTGATGCCCATGGCGCTGGCGTGACCGAGTTTATCGATCAAGCTACCGGCTGCGATCAGGGCCTTGGAAGGAATACAGCCCACGTTCAGGCATGTACCACCGAGGAATTCCTTTTCGACCACGGTGACTTCCTGACCGAGCTGCGCCAAACGAATGGCGCAGACGTAACCTGCAGGACCTGCACCGATGATGACCACTTTGCGGGGACTACTCATGGGATTGCGCGGACGCAATTTGCGACCGGAGGGGTGAGGGGTTCGAAAAATTCGGGTTAGAGAGGGAAAGCGCCATCGCCCGGTTGGGCATTGCCGTGGCGCTCTGCGACTTCAATAAAGTCGTTGTACTGTCGTTTCAAGTGTGCGGGAACTTTTGCGTAAACGTCCTCGACCAGGGTTTTCAAGGCCATCGGCGCTGCGGCCTCTTGCTCATGAATGACCGCGTCGATTTCGGCGAGCAGTTCGACTTCGAGCTTCTCGCGACCGTCTTCGGCCAGGATGCCAGCACCGCGCAGGTATTTATCCATGCGATCGATGGGGTCCTTAGCTCTCCAGACCTCGACCTCGGCTTCGTCGCGATACTTGCTCGGATCGTCGGAGCTGGAGTGCCCCATGACCCGGTAGGTTTCCAAAACGACGAGACTCGGGCCATGTCCAGCGCGGGCGCGTTCGACTGCGGCCTGCATGGTGGCGTAACACGCGACCACGTCGTTGCCGTCCACGCGCGCCGCGGGCATGCCGTAAGCGCTCGCTTTGTGTGCATAAGTTTCGGCCGCGGTTTGCTTCTTGGAGGAAACGGAAATCGCCCAACCGTTGTTCACGCAGACGAACACGACCGGAACCTTCCAGACCGCGGCTTTGTTCATGCCACTGTGGAAACCGTTGCTACTGGTAGCGCCGTCACCGAAGTAGACCGAGTGAACCACATCGTCGCCGCGCATTTTGCTGGCGTAGGCCGCCCCCACCGCGTGGGGAATCTGGGTCCCGATCACGGAAGACCAGCTCGGGTAGTTGGAACCCTTGTGCATGAAGTGATTGCACATCTGGCGTCCTTTGGCCGTGTCGTTCGCGTTGCAGTACATCTGCGCCACGTACTCCGCCAAAGGCAAGCCGCGCATGACGGCGGCGCCGCCTTCGCGTAA
>JAESRM010000151.1 GCA_016764635.1 Planctomycetota bacterium | reverse complement strand
TTCGGCCAAGCCGAAACGTAAGGCGGGAGAAACCGGGGGATTTTGCTACGGCACCGTATCCCCGGTTAGCAATCAGCCCAGGTCGCCGATGGCGGCGAGTAGGGTTTCCATTTCCTCGTCGGAGAGGCCCTTGGTGTTTTCCTTGAGGGCGGAGATCAGCTCGCTGGGGTGCATGTCCTTGCCGGCCACGATTTCCTCGACGCTGAGGGCAGCGGATACATGCTCGGGCAGCACGAGGAAAGCGCTGATGCGCGTTTGGCCACCGAATTCGACCTCCTGGCCCAGGGCCACGCGCAGGGCGCCCTTGGCGATGACCTCACCGGAGTGCTTGCACTTGGCGCGACCCGAGGGATCGTGCTCGGCGTAGGGGATGACCTTACGGTCCTTTTTCTTGGTCTCGGCTTCCTCTTGCAGCTTGCGCAGATCTTCCAGGTCCGGGATGTCGGCCGGCTTTTCCTTGGCGTACTGCCAAGCTTCGGCGGCGTAAGCGGCTTCGACCTTGGCCCATTGTTTCTTGGCGGCGCAGTCCACGTGGTGCCACATGTAGCCGGTGCCGAAGGGGCCTTCGACCAGGATGCCCAGGCGCAAAACGTCCTTGAGGATCGGCTTGCGGCAGGATTTGCATTTGGAGCGGGAAGAGCGTGCGCCCTCGATCATGTAGTCGGGCTGGGCTTCTTCGGGTTCGTTCGTTTCTTCAGACATGGTGGGAGTCACAGTTAGGGTGGATGAAGACAGGGCTAGCAGCCCCGTGGTTTGAGATCGGCGGCGCTACTTGGGAAGCAGGTCGGCGGCCGATTGGTCGATGCGGTTTTGCAGGGTTTCGAACAGGCGGTCGCGCTGGTCGTAGAGGCGGTAGCCTTCGCTATTCCGCAGGTAGCCAGCGGCCTCCGGGTGGCGTTCGAGCAGGGTTTCCATACCGAGTTCCTCGGACAGTCGTTCGAGGCGCGCGCGCTTGTCGAGCAGGGCTTTGGTGATCAGGGGCATGACCATGGAGTAGTCCGCTTGCATGGATTCCGTGGTGCGCTTGAAGGCGTCCTTGTCGACCTTGCCCCAGGTCACGGCTTCGGCCGGGGGGCAGGAGGAGAGCGAACCGTCGGTGACAGGCGCACTCGTGATTTGGATGTCGTACAGGAATCCGGTGATCTCTTCGAAACCTAGAATCTGGCTCAAGGCCGGTTCCGGTTGCAGGTTGAAGTTCTTGGGCACGCCGCCGCCCAGCACCAGAGTGCCCAGGGAACCCACCGGGTTTTCGGTTTGGCCCCAAAGGTGATAGGCGCAGGACTCGAGTACTTCGTGGTGCAGGTCGAGCTCGAAGGAGTAGTTCAAGTGCTTGCCCCGGGCCAGGGCCCAGAGCTTGACCGAGTTCAGGAACACCGAGCCGTCGGCGGGCGCGCCCACAAAAACGGGGATGGCCTTGCGGTGGCAGAGCGCCATGAGGCCTTCGACCGTGTCGGTTTTCTTTTCCTGTTCCGCGTAACAAGCGCCCAGCAAGTAGCGCATCTCCGGACCAGCCATGCGCTTTTGGAACTCGGGGCGCAGCAAGCAGCGCGTGATGAATTCGTCCTGGTCGAGCAGCACGTCCTCGTCGAAACCGATGTCCGTGATGCGGATGGTGCGCTCGTCGCGCAGGGCGGCGTCGTCGCCAAAGATCGGCACCTCGTGGAAGGGGTGCTGGTCCGCGGAATCCAGGGAGCGGTGACCGTCGTGGTAGCAGACCGCGTCGGTGGTCGAGAGCAGGCAGAACCAGCCCGTGTCGAGCAAGGGATTGAGCCAGGCGATGTGTTGGCCGGAGGCGGTCACGGGGCCGGCCACGGCCAGGGTCATCGGCACGCTCTTGCCGATGGCCTCATCCATGAGCTTCCAGATACGACGCAGGTATGCGCCCCCGAAACTTGGGAAGCAAGACTCCAGGAAGTGGTCCAGGTGGCGAACCTGGTCCACAGGCTTGTGCTCGAGCGGGGAGGAAGAGGCCGGACAGGCCGCCGGCTGATCTTTGCGCGTGGGGGGCATGGGGGGAGTGTAGCGATGGGAGCCGCCGGGTCAGGACCATTCCCGAGGGTTTTTGGGGCAGGTTTGCTGTTGGGGAGTATTTCTGGGCTCTGGGGCTGGGCCGGGAGCCCCGCCCGCCCACAGAGCCTCGTACGCCCTCCGAATGGCCCCGGTCCGTCACCCGTTCAGGAGCCTCTCGTGGGCGGGTTTTTGTTTGAGTGCGTACTCGGCGGACTGGGCTTCCCCGCGCGTTTCGTAGGGGCCTAGGGTGCGGGCGATGGTCCAGGGGCGCGCGGTGCGCGTGGACTTGGCGCCTCCCTTGGTTTCACCATTGTGCTGGGCGAGACGTGCCTTGACGTCCTTGGATATGCCCACGTAGGTCACCGCGCGGACCTGGGATTGCAGCACGTACACCATCCAAGAATCTGCGCTGGGCGTTGCCTTGGGTTTTGTGGTGGTGCCGATACGGGCGCCGGTGCCTTTGCCTTTCTTGGCCAAGGTTCTAGGCGCCAGCTTCGGTGATGGAAATCATGCGCTCCAGGGAGAGCTTGGCGTCGCGAACTAGCTCGGCTTGCTCCTCGCCGGTCAGGCGGTCCCGGCGGGCGGTGATTTCGTCCACGGAGTCACCGGCTTGCACGCGGTTGATGTCGGGGGCCTTGCCCAGGCGCAATAGGTCGAGCATGCCCGCCAGGTGCGGGGGGTCGTTGCGGCTCATGGTGGCGCAGCCGCAACCCGATGTGCCGAAGCTCGGGTCGGGAATGTCCGCCAGGTGTTTGATCTCGACGCCGCGCTTGGCGGCGGCTGCGGCCGCGTTGCGCACGAAGTGACCTTCGGTGCCGATCACCAGTTTGGATCCGGGCGTGGCGGCCATGGCGGCTTTCCAGAGGAAGTCGGTGCTGCCCGCGCCATCGGCCGCTTGCACGGCTTCCAGGGGAGATTCAGGGTGCACCAAAACTTTCCAGCCGCGCTCTTGCCACCAGCCGACCATGGCCGCGCTGAAGATGGTGTGCACGCCGCAGTAGGATCCCCAAAGGATCATTTCCGCGTCGTCTAGGGCCTTTATTCCGCCCTCGATGGTGCCGTCGGTCAGGGAGTAACCCGCCGCATGCACGGCCGGGTCGGGCAGGGTCACGAGCTTGTCCAAGTTCATGCCCAGCTTCCACGCCGTGTTGCGGCCCAGGTGTTGGTCGGGCACGAAGAGGATCTTCTTGTTTTGCTTGCGGGCCCAGTCCACGACCAGGTGGGCGTTGGAGCTGGTGCAGACGGCGCCGCCGGTGGCTCCGGCCAGTGCCTTCAAGCGACCCGAGGTGTTCATGTAGGCGATGACCAGGAGATCGTCGCCATAGCGCTCGATGAGTTGGTCGGAGATCGGCATGACCATGTGGTCCTTGGCCAGCATCTCCATGGTGCAGCCCGCTTTCGGATTGGTGATCCAAACCTGCTGATCGTCATGGGCTAGGATCGCGACCGCTTCGGCCATGAAGTGCACCGCGGACTCCACGATAATTTTCTTCTCCGGGTTGCGCGCGGCTTGCAGAGCCAAGGCATAACTGTCGGAAACCGCGCCGCCATAGCGCTCGACCAGTTTTACGATTTCGCCGCCCATATAGAAGTGGGCCAGCAGCAGCAAGGAATCGCCAAAGTGATCCAGCGCCGGTTGAACGTAGCGATCCAGCCAAGGAAGGACCGACTCGGGGGTCCGATCGGGAAGGGCCTGGTACTCCTCCGCATAGGGCTTGAACTCATCTTGATACCAATCCAGGGGAAGGTCGGTTTGGCAGATGGGCATTCCAGGCTCCAAGGTGAGACCTGTGGGGGCCGGGGAGCTGATGCTGGGATTGGCGTTGGCCATGATGGGGAGCGAAGGGGGGGAGCGAGTCAGGGCTGGCGTGGGCTCAGGATAGCCGCTGCGGGTCCCCATGGGTATCCAGGAGGATGTCGCACATCGCAGAGTTCGTGCTTTTCAGCCCCAGTCGACGATGGCGGGGGTCAGGACCCCCTATTTGGGAGTCACAGGGGGCGGGCGGGCCCATTCCCTGCAAAAAGGCCCATGGATTCCGGGCATCGGCTCTATGCACGAATCACTCTTGGCCGATGAAAGTGGGAAGCCCTGTGGATTCCCTGAATTCCACAGCCGTGCAGGTATGGGTCCCGCCTCAGTGCTTCTTAGACTGCAAATCGACCCCGACTGCCTTATTGCCATGCGATTATTCCACTGCATCCCTCTCTTGGCCCTTCTGGCTTGCTCTCCCACCCGGACCAGCCAAATCAAGGAAGGCCAGCCCGTACGCGCCCTGCTGACGCCCAATCAAGGGGTGGCCCTTGAGATTCTGACGACCAGTACCGTTCAAGCCGGTACCTATCACGTGTCCGCGATCGAGGGGCAGGAAGACCGCGGCGTGCTTCGGTTGGTGGGGCTGCGGGACGTGGAGTTGGACCTGACCAGCGTGGAGATGATCGGAGGCGGCCCCGGTACGGATCAAGATCGCTTCGTTGGGGTTGGACTTCTGGTGGAAGATTGCCACAACGTGCGCATCCTTGGGGGTGTTTGGAAGGGCTACCGCCAGGCGATTGTGGTGCGCGACAGCACCTCGGTGACCATTGAAAGTGCGGACTTTTCAGGCATGTGGTCCCAAGGTTTACAGAGCACCGCCACCGGTGATGACGTTGCTGATTGGATCGATCCCGTCGGGGAAGGCGCCGGCGAGATTCCGGCGGCCATCACAGTCATCGACGTGGAGGGTCTCACCGTGCGCTCATGTAAAGTGCGCCATGCCCAGAACGGCTTGCTGCTGAATGGGGTGCACGGGGCACTTGTGCGCGACAACGACTTTTCTTTCTTGTCCGGCTGGGGCATCGCCCTGATCGACTCGGAGGATTGCACGGTGGCGTACAACGCCACCGAATACAACGTGAGGGGTTACTCCCATGGCGCGTATGCCGTGGGGCACAACTCTGCGGGCATCTTGTTGGCAGGCGCCTCCCACGGGAACCGCATCGCCTTCAATCGGGCCTCCCACTGTGGATCGGGCATCTTGCTATGGGGGCGCGAATCCGAGGACGGCAGGCCTTCGGGCAACCGCCTGTTCGGAAATGATTGCAGCGCCGGCATTCAAGCGGGTATCCAGAGTGTGCGTTCCGTCGACACCTTGGTGCAAAACAATCGCATCGAGGATGCGCTGGCCTACGGCATTCGCAGCCAAGCGGATGACGGTTTTGTGGTCTTGGAGAATGAGATCGACGGGACGCAAGGGCGCGGGCTCGCGTTCCACGGCACGAGCCGGTCCGTGGTCTTCTCCAATCGCATATTGAACAACCAGGTGGGCTTGGAAGTGGCCGCCAAAGCTCCCCAAGGTCCCGATTCACAAACCATGGAGACGGATGCTTCCGCGCACCATTTCATCGTCGGCAATCGCTTCTCAGACAATGGTCAAGACCTGGTCGCCAGCAACAGTCAGGCCCTTTCATTTGCGGGCAATCGTTTCCTGGGTGGTAAGCAGCGCTTGCACGTGCAAGGCATCGCAGCTTGGGAGGATCCCGAATCGAACCAGGCTGGGGAGAGCGAGCCGCAGGGGCAAGACACCGTGGTCGGTTGGTTGGCGGGCAGCAATGGCATCATGCCCACCGGCAGCATCGAGCAGGTCTCACTACAACTTTGGGACGGGGAGTTGCCCCAGGACTTGGTGCAAGCCCAGGCCTTGGCCGCTCCAGAAATCGAAGGTCATCCCAAGAGCGCCGCTATCGTGCGCTCTGAATTCGACGGTGGCACGGAGACGGTGGTCATCGGGCGCTTTGGTCCGTGGGACTTCCCGTCTGGGGAAGCCCAATCCCAAATGCGTCAGCCCGGTGGCATTTTCTCAGGGGCCCGTTGGCAAGCGAACTGGTTTTCCTTTGATGCGGAAACCCACGACCCTCGAGGGGATTTGCAAGCTTGGCGCAGCTTGGCAGAGACGCCGATCTTACGGCGCACGGTCGATCATTTTCTGGAACCTAGGCCTTCGGACGAGATCAAAAGCCAGGTGCCTTCCATACGCTTCGGCTTGATCGCAGAGACCGAAATCGAATTGCCCGAGGCTGGCAGCTATCAACTCTCCATCATGTCCGATGACGGCTTGAGGGTTTGGTTCGGCGATGCGGTCGTGTTTGAGGATTGGAGTTGGCATGCCACCGAGCGCAAGCAGGTACTTCTAGATTTGGAGGCCGGCGTGCACACCGTGCGCTTGGAGTATTTCCAATTGGATGGTGCTGCCGAATTGGCACTGGAGTTGCACGCCCGCTAGGGTGCGAACTATTCTTCGAATCACCTTCGCAAACCACCCTCCCATGGAAAGCAACTCGCCTAGAGGCTGGAAGTTTAAGGTTTCGTTGATGCTAGGGGTGACCCTTGCATTGCTCGCCCTGCTGGAGATCGCAGCAACCCTGAAGCTGGGCCAGGATTTTGCGCGAGGTCGCTTTGTCGGCGATAATTGGATTGCGGTCGGGCGCCGCGACACGGAGTTGGGTTGGGCCAATCGAGCTGGGGCCAGTGGGCACATCGCGGGCGAGGGATTGGACTACACGGTGTCGATCAACTCGCTTGGCTTCCGGGACCCGGAGCGCAAGTACGCCAAGCCTGACGGAATCAAACGGGTTCTCGTGCTGGGGGACTCGGTCGCTTGGGGTTGGGGCGTGGACAACGGGGAACGCTTCTCAGACCTTCTGGAGCTTCGCCTGGGCGAGGGCGTGGAAGTGATCAACATGGGGGTTCCGGGTTACGGAACCGGCCAGCAATTTTGGAACCTGGAGAAGTTCGGTTGGCGCTATGAGCCAGACTTAGTGGTGCTTTGTTTGGTGCTCAACGATGTGCTGGAGGCGGACATGACCGAACACTACGGCATGCCCAAACCGCGCTTTGCTTTGGGGGAGGACGGGCAATGGTCCGTGGAACGTCCCCCTGGTTTGGCAACGACAACCGAGATCAACGGGTGGGCCCGGGAGTTCGCATGGCTCCAAGCCCATTCCGCTGCATTGACCTTGCTCACTGGCAAGAAGGCCAGGTTGGGCGAAGGCCTGGATCTGGACGAAATCGTATACAGGGATCCCGGCGACCCAGCGCGGGCCGGCATCGACCGTGCGACCTTGTGCATATCCACCCCCGGAAAAGCCACCCACCACGGACTGACCCGTATGGCTGAATCCTGCGCGCAGCATGGGGTGCCGCTGCTTGTGACCTCCATGGCCCACAAGCACGACCGCTATCTGTATGAGCCCAATCACCCCATGCCTGTGGGTGCCCAGGGCGCCGACTACATGAGCAGCCTGTCACGCAACGTAAAGCTCGCTGGCGAAGCCATCGGTTTCCAAACCGTCTCAGCCGACGGGGCCATGCTGCGGCGCACCTTGGCCGGTGACCGCCTGCACTGTGGAGATGGACATCCCAACGAACTCGGTCACAGCATAATGGCGGATGCACTCGAGCCGCTCCTGAGGGAATTGCTAGCCGCGGACCCCAAGCGCTAACAATGCCGTGCCGCGTGGTTCGTCCTACCGGATGTTTCTACGGTATCTGGCGTAGGCACGCAGCGACCATTGCAGGTGTCCAGGATCGTTGGTTATCCCAAAGGTTTGCAGGATGATGGGTCCGTTGTAGCCGGAATCGTGGAGCTCTTGCAGGAAGGGCAATAGGCTGAACCTGCTCCGGTCGAGGGGCTGAATGGCGTCGCTCCAGGTTTGCCCGCCGCTTGGGAGAGGCCCCGAGTATGCATTTTCGTCGGCTCCTGCGATTGTAACCAGCTGGGAGTTGCTGACATGCGAAGTGACGACAGTCTCCAGGTCGTATTGGTTGCCGCTTCTGATCTCGTGGCAGCTATGGAGCGAGTTGCCAATGTTCGCATGTCCAATCTGCGCGATGTAGGAGGCCGCTTCCGCAGCATCTTCGATGTCCGTATTCCAGTGCGGATAGATGACCGTCTGTACGCCAAATGTCTGCGACGTTTGGGCCATTTGCAGGAGCAGATTGTGGACGGCGGTGCCCGTTGGCGCATTCTTCACAATCACCCAGAGGGGCGCATCGATGCTCGCCAAAATGGGCAATGCATCGAGCCAAACCTGGGGACTGTCCGGATTGTTGAAGTCGTAGTTGACGTAGGCCAGCAGTTGGAAGTTGCTGACACTTGGGACATGGTTTGCATAC
>JAESRM010000048.1 GCA_016764635.1 Planctomycetota bacterium | reverse complement strand
TGCTGATCACCCTGGTGCTGGCCAATATGCTGCCGAAGGAAGTTTTCGGTTTGATCGCGGCGGTTCAGGTGGTCGTGGGCTTTGCGGATTATTTCAAGGACTCGGGCCTGGGCCAGGCGATCGTGCGGCGCAAGCAGCTCGAGACCGGTTTTCTGAGCACGGTTTTTTATACCAACCTGATTCTGGGCGCTTTCATCAGCATGGTGATTTGGGGCATGGCTTCGCCCTTGGCGCTCTGGCTCAAGGACCCCGAGATCGAGTCGATTCTCCCGATCCTCGGGCTGAGCGTGTTCATCACCTCGACCGGATTGGTGCAGCGCAATATCTACGTGCGCATGCTGAGGTTCGATCGCCTGGCGTTTGCGAGCATGTTGAACGCGATCGTCTACGGGGTTTCGGCCATCACCATGGCGTTCATGGGGATGGGGATCTGGGCCATGGTTTACGGGACGCTGCTCGGGCATTTGGCCGGAAATGGAGTCCTTTGGATCAAGACCGATTGGTGGCCGCGCTGGACATACAACTGGCGCATTGTGAAGGAGCTTTGGCTCTTCTGCGTGGGCATCCTGGGGTCGAACCTATCGGGTCACTTCCTTTCAAACGTCGACCGCATTGTCGTGCAGGTCGTTTTGGGCACCAATGCCCTGGCGTCTTATGTGATTGCGGCACGCCTGGTGACCTTCCCCGCACAAAACCTGGGGCGCGTGCTCTCGTCGGTCTTGCTGCCGGCCTTTTCTAGCTTGCAGGACGATCTGGACTCCTACCGGCAGAACTTCATCCGGGCCTGTGCGGGCATCGCCCTGCTGACCTGCCCCATGATGGCCGGTTTGATGGCGGTGGCGCCGGTTCTGGTGAGCTCCCTGATCCCCAATCCCGAATGGCAGGATGCGATTCCTTTGATCGTTTGGATGGGGCCTTTGGGGGTCGTTTTGGCGATTTCCCTGCCCTTGCACGCGATCTATGTGTCCTTGGGCAAGAGTGGTGAGCTCTTTTGCTACGGGCTCTTGTTCGGGGTGATCTCGGTTGAGGCGTACCTGATCGGATCCACGTATGGCGTGGTCGGGGTGGCGATCGCGGGGTCGGTGACGCACACGATCATGGCCTATTTCTACTTTGCGGTGCCCTTCAAGTTCATCCACCTGAAGGTGCGCACCCTGGTAGTGGCCTTGTCGCCCTACTTCGTTGCCAGCACGGCCATGGGGCTTCTGGTCTGGATGCTACGGGTTTGGTTGGAGGGCATGGGGCTCGATGTGAGGCTGAATTTGGGCCTCAGTGTGCTGCTTGGCGTGCTTGTCTATGGGACCCTGATGCTGGCTCTCAAAGCTCCCGCCCTGCTGGACTTGATGCGAGTTGTGGGAATGCGAAGGGCAACCCCTTCCACTTCTGAGGAGGCTGCCTCGTGATCCCCATCCGATTTGTTGACTATGGGGTGCCCGCTAGATCCTGAGCGGTTGTTTCCATGAAGATCCTTGTCGCTATCGCCAACCACGGCACCAAAAACCGTGGCTACCTGGACCGCTTGCTCGCGGAATACAGGTCCATGCCCTGGCAGGTCCACATCGTGGTCCTGTCGGACGCCCCCAAGACGGATTTGGGGGAGGATGTGGAAGTCCTGGTAGGAGCGCCCTTGGAGGATCCTTGGTCCCTGCCTTTTGCCCACCGAACCCTGTTCGTTGAGCGCCAGGATGACTTCGACCTGTTTATCTATTCGGAGGACGACACCCTCCTGACCACGCGCAACCTGCAGGCTTGGATGGATGTGCAGCCCCGGTTGGCCGACGATCAAATCCTGGGTTTCCTGCGCTTCGAGACCTATCGCGATGGGGAGCTGTCCTACTGCGGAGTGCACTACCACTACCACTGGAATCCCGAGAGCGTGGTGCGCGTGGGTGGGGAAACCCTGGCGCATTTCACGAACGAGCACTCGGCCCTGTCGGTGTTGAATCGAAAACAGCTGAAGCATTGCATCGCATCGGGGAGCTTCGATGTGCCAGCGCACCAGGGGCGCTATGACATGCTGGTTTCCGCAGCCTCGGACCCGTACACCCAATGCGGGCTGCAGCGTTTGATCTGCACGTCGCGCTTGGAAGACTTCCTGCTGTGCCACCTGCCCAATGTGTATCTGGATCGCATCGGGGTGCGTGCCGAGGACTTCCTTCCGCAGTTGAAGG
This sequence comes from Planctomycetota bacterium, assembly GCA_016764635.1. Lineage (GTDB taxonomy): Bacteria > Planctomycetota > UBA1135 > UBA1135 > NORP259. Next base: position 6,006 of record JAESRM010000048.1, on the reverse strand, counting down.
TGATCGAGGAGATTGCGGACGGCAAGGTTTCCGGCGAGCAGCTTTTCGACCCTAAGGTGGGTTTGTACGTGCCGCGCGAGGATTGGAACAAAGTCTATTATCCCGAGGTCATTCCCGAGTATCGCCAGGCGATGGAGTTTGGCGCGCGTCGGATCCTCTCCATTGGGTGCGGAGCGGGGGATGTGGAAGCGGACTGGATTGCCCAGGGCGCGACGGTTGCAGCGATTCCGATGGACGCGATCATCGGAGCTACCGCGGCTTTGCGTGGCGTCGAAGTCCTCAAGCCGAATTTGGACGAGGCGATCGAGCAGGTGGGGGACCGCTTGTTCGACATCGTCGTATTCCACGATTGCTTGGAGCACGTGGGGGATCCGGTGGAATGGATTAGAAAGAGCATGCGGGTTTTGGCGAACAAGGGGCAGGTCGTGGTGCTCGCACCCAACCAACTCGGTCGACGACTGCGCCACCGTGTGCGCAAAGAGGCCTATCCGTTCGCGGTGCGGCCTTCCTTCGGGGACTCCCGTTATCAGTTCACAACCCCGCGCATCGTGCGCGGTTGGATGCAAGGCGCGGGGCTCGATACCCGCAAGACGCACTTCATTCTGCGCGGCAAGGCGGCACGCATCGCCCAAATGGCCAAGGGTGTCATCGATTCAGTTTTTGCCAATGCGTTCATTCAAACCGCAAGGAAGCGCTAGTTCGTTGGTTTCAGAGCCCCTTCAGTCGGCCCGTAGCKAGCCCCGTTTCTCAGTCGTCATTCCGGCCTACAACAGGGAAGCGATCGTGGGGCGCGCGATCCAAAGCGTGCTGGACCAATCGTATTCTGCTTTCGAAATCCTTGTGGCTGACGATGGATCCACCGACGGTACGGCGCAGGTGATCGCTTCGTTCGGCGAGCGGGTGACGTTGATCTCGAGGGAGAACGGCGGTGCGCCTGCGGCTCGCAACAGCGGAGTTTTTGCTGCGACTGGGGATTGGATTGCGTTCCTCGATTCCGATGACTATTGGACTGCGGACCACCTGAAGAAAATGGCTGCGGCCATCGAAGGGACCGGGGGCCGCGGCGAATTTTACTTCTCCGACATTCAGATGGCGGACAACGAAGGCGGTCGGCCCCAGTGGGAGCGTGCCGATTTTTCGATTAAGGGGGACTACGAATTGTTGGAGGATGGCACGCCCTGGGTTTTGCGCAAGCGCGTGCCGCTGCTGCTGCAGGCCGCGGTCTTCCATCGCGAACACCTGGTCGAGGCTGGCGGGCTTTGGGAAGATCTGCCCATGCGCGACGACACCCACGTGTTCCTGCGCCATGGCATCGCCAAGCCCATTTGCGCGGTGGCGGGCATAGGCACTATTCAAACTTCGGACGACCAATCCGGAGGCCGACTGACCACGACGATCAGCAACTCGACCCARCKMTATTGGCGCTGTTCGATCCTCATGTGGGGCGATCTATTGAAGCGCGTCCCCGCCGGTGATGTGGCCTCCAAGCGCCTGCTGCAGCAGAGGCTTTGCATTTCGCACATCCGCTTTGGGGTCAAAGCCGCCAAAGCAGGCCAGGTCCTGAGCCTGCCTATTCACTTGCTGAGGGCCTTTTTAGCCAGTCCGCGCACCGTTTTGAGCGCGGTTGGCAAAAAGGTGGGACTCGGAGCCAGTGAAAACTTGACGGGCTGAGCCCGAGGCCGCATTTTTGTTTCCGTGAAGCGCCCCCGAGTCACCATCGCCATCCCCGTCTACAACGGACTCCCGTATCTACAGGAGGCCGTGGAATCGGTTTTGGCSCAAAGCYACGGGGACTTGGAGTTGATCATTGCGGACAACGCTTCGGAKGATGRCACCGAGGAMGTCTGCCGGCGYTAYGCAGCCGAAGATCCCCGGGTGCGTTACTTCCGGCACGTGGAGAACATGGGGGCTGCGGCCAACTTCAATTTCACGGTGGCCCGCGCCCAGGGTGAATACTTCAAATGGGCGGCGGCCGATGATGTGTGCGGCTTGGAGTGGGTGGCGGATGGCGTGCGCGCCCTGGATGCCGCAGGCCCCGAAACCGTMTTGGCYTWYTCCTGGACCCAGTGGATCGACGATCASGGCAAAGCCCTGCAAGCCACGGGATCCGACYTGCCGTGGACCCAYGGSSAACCSCACCAGCGATTGAAGGCCYTGCTCGGGGACCCGGTYGACTCCCACYTGTTYAAGTGCAGCGCGATCTGTGGMCTCCTGCGACTCAAGGCCCTGCGCRGCACCGAGTTGATYGGTTCCTTCGGAGGGTCGGACAAGGTCACCCTGGTGGAAATGGCACTGCGCGGGCAATGGGTGGAGACGCCYGAATATCACTTCAARCGGCGYGTGCACGGGGAYTCTTCCCTGTCCGCCAATACGACCCCCGAAGAGTTGGCTCAGTGGTTCAACCCGAACAGCGGCAAGCGCTTTCCCATGCCGCGCGTGACCCTGTTCCAAGGATTCCTGCGCGCCATTCAGAATGCTCCGCTGGGGCGTCAAGAGCGCTGGCGCTGCATTCGCGTGTTGGTGCGTTTCTTCCGATCGGAGTGGCGCGTGCTCGGAGGCGAGTACAAGATCAAGTTGCGCGAAGTGTTGAAGGTCGGGCGCTAGCCTAGGGTTTCGCGGTCCGACCTAGAGTATATGAGCGCCGACAACTTAGGCCTCTCCTGCCGCCGACCACCGAGGAAGTTCGTGCCGCAGACTATCCATCTACCGGGAGGTGCGGGCTGGCTCGGCGYAGCCGGGMSWGSYCGKKCYTSCGTMGGTGGAGGGAGARTTYGTGGMTCSGTACWTYCGKAYARTTTCTCCRAATCGTCCGCCATGTAGCGTGGAGCCGAATTCCGTGCGCGGGCCATGGGCGGGAGGTTTGGAGAAACTATACGGATGAATGGAGCCACGAATTCTCCCTCCACCTACGCAAGAACGGGCACTCCCGGCTGCGCCGGAAGTGGCCGTTCTTGCAGGTGGATGGATAATCCGCGGCACCATTCATCCTCGTTACGGCACCACGTAACCGAGAAGCAAACGTCACCCCACCTCTCGCGGAGTTTGCGCCGTGAAACCCTGGGCTAGGGGTTCGGCTGATTCGTGCTGCGCTCGGGCAAGCTTCGAAATTCTCTACAAGCTGGAAGCGTGCAGGATGGCATGCATTTGCGCTTTTACCTGCTTTTTGATTTTAGGCAGGGCGGCGTTGAGGCGGGCTTTGGCTTGGGCGCGTTCGGCATAGGAATCGAACAGGCTGGCGAGGGCTTCGCGCGTGTCGAGCTCGCGCGGGTTGGATACCGCTGTGGCCTGGTCGCAGGTTTCGAAGACGCCTTGGAATTTTAAGGAGTAGGCGATGGCCGCGGTGGGCACGCCGGAGGAGAGCGCGCCGATCGTGCTGTGCATGCGAGTGCCGCAGAACCATTTGAGCTTGGCCAAAACGCTTTTGACTTCGGCGGCGGTGTAGGGTGCTTTTAGGATGGAGATGTGTTCCTGTTCGGCGGGCGTCATGGCGGCCAGGACTTGGGCGCTGGCTTCCGGATCGGATTCCACGTTGCCCTTGGGTTCGAGCACGTGGGGCACGAGGATCACGCGTTCGCCGCGTTCGATCAAGCCGCGCACCAGCCCGTGGATCAGTTCCTTGTAGTCGGCTTTGAAGCCGTAGCGCTCCTTGGCGGCGGCGGGATCCAGGTATATCAAACCGCTGATGTTGATGCCGACGGCGCCATGGGTTTCTTGCAACCAGGCGGCGGCTTTCGGTTCGAGCACCGTTGTTTCGGGTTCGGTGGGCGGCAAGCCGAAGGCCAGGTCGACTCCAACCCGGTGCTTGTCCGCGTCAAATGCGTCGCCCAAAAGGTCCTTGAGAGCGGCGAAACTTTCCTGGTCCCGGGCCCATGCCATGGTGGCCCCTCGCACGGCTCGCTCTGCTATCTCGCGCAGGCGCGCGTCCTGGAAAGGACCATAGGTTTGCGGCAGCAGGATCAGGGGCGTGCCTTGCTCCAAGGTCAGTAACTTGGGATGCATGGTGGTCCAAAAGCGCTTGACCCCGTACAGGTCCGTGAATGAGTCGCCGCCGGAGACGTCCCAGACGGCCTTGGATTCATGGATTGCTTTGACGCCCGGGTTGAGCAGTCGTCCGAGGCCTCCCATGCGGCCCATCAAACGCATGGTGGCCAGGGAATCCATGCGATGCAAACGCTTGGACGGGTTGGCGGCCATGGCGGTCACCTGGTAGCGCGCGTCCCCGATGCGCACGTCTAAGGGGTGGCTGTCCCGCCCGAAATCGAAGACGGTCACGTCCGCATTCGGGTAGGTCCCGAACATGCCCGCAACGGCGGAGTGGAAGAGGGCCGAGACGCCCAGGTTTCCGGTGGAGGGAGCGGCGCCGAAGAGGCACAGGCGCGGGGATGATGAAGGCGAATCGGACAAGGCGATCTGGAGCAAGGTTTGGTGGTGGAGGTGGGCGCAAGCACCTTGGAAGCGGTCATTTCCGGGCCCCGGGCATGCAGGTTCGGGAAAGCTGCCTGAGGATCCCAAAACGGAGCCGCCGGGTCTCCTTTTCTTCGGCAGCTTCGTCGAATATACCCATTCCTACCTCTCGAAACCCTTTTCCCTATTGTTCATGGGACCGATCCGGAACATCCGGGATGTCGCCGAAAAGCACCTCTGCACTGGATGCGGAGTTTGCGCTTACCTTGAGCCTGATGGCATCCGCATGGTGGATGACCTGGGTCAAGGTCGTCGTCCGTTGGTGGAAGATGGCGCGGGCACGGGCGAGGCCCTGGATGCCTGCCCGGGCCATGCCATGGAGCTGCCGGCCTTCGATCCGAAATCCGGTCATCTGAAGGAGCTTTGGCAGGGGTGGGGTCCGATCTTGGAACTGTGGGAGGGGTACGCCACGGACCCGGAGATTCGGTTGGCGGGTTCCAGTGGGGGCGCGGCCACGGCTTTGTCCCTGTTTGCCCTGGAGCAAAAGCGCAGCTCGGGCGTTTTGCACACGGGGGCGCGGCGGGATGTGCCCTACTTGAACGAGACCATTCGCAGTCAGGATCGCGAGCAGCTCATGGGCGCCAGCGGATCGCGCTATGCGCCGGCCAGTCCTTGTGACGGTCTGCAACAGGTCGAGGATGCCGCAGGCAAGAGCGTATTTGTGGGCAAACCCTGTGATGCGGCTGCGCTCAATCGGGCTGAGGCCCTGCGTCCGGGTTTGGCGGCAAAGATCGACGTGAGCATCGCGATTTTCTGCGCGGGCGCTCCTTCCACCCTCGGAACCTTGGAAATGGCCAAGCAGCTCGGCGTGCCCGAGCAAGAGAACATCGACTCCGTGCGTTACCGCGGAAATGGCTGGCCCGGTATGGCGGTCGTGCGTGGCACGGATACGGCGGGCAAATCAGTCGAAGGCTCCCTGACCTACGCGGACTCCTGGGGTCGCATCTTGCAGAAGTTCCGGCCTTGGCGCTGTTACTCCTGCGCCGATCACACGGGTGAGTTCGCGGACCTTTCCGTGGGCGATCCCTGGTACCGGGACATTCCCGAAGGCGAGCCCGGGCGGTCCTTGATCCTGGTACGCACCGAGCGCGGTCGTGAGTTCCTGGAAGCTGCCATGGCGGCTGGGGCCTTGACCCTCGAAAAAGCGGCGCCGCACCTGTTGCCCGATTCCCAGATGAACCTGCTGCACACGCGCGGGGCCGTTTGGGGGCGAAACTGGGCTTGCCGCCTGCTGGGCGTGGCCGCGCCTAAGTATCGGCGCATGGGAACCGGCAAAACCTGGCTCCAGGACCTCAGTTTCAAGCAGCGCGCCCAGTCCTTTTATGGCACGTTCAAGCGCGTGTTCACCAAGCAGCTCTACAAGCGTCGGCCGGTCGTTCCGTTTGATGCTGCATGTCAGGATCGGGGGGATCGAGGCTGATGGGAATCTGGCTAGCACAGCATTACCAGAAGGAAGGCTTCGGCGAGCAGCTCTACCACGGTGCCACCACCCTGCACCCGATCGGCCTGCTGATGATCATCGCTTTGTTTGCGTTGACCCTT
>JAESRM010000276.1 GCA_016764635.1 Planctomycetota bacterium | reverse complement strand
CAGGATCATGCCCACGAAGACCACCACCGACACGGGGATGGAAAGTGTGTACAGGGTGAAGATCACTCCGATACCGGCCAAAGGCACGCTGAAGAGGATGATGAAAGGCTGTAGCAGGGACTCGAATTGGGCTGCCATGACCACGTAAACCAAGAAGATGGCTAGCAGCAGAGCCAGGCTCAGGCTGCGACGGCTGGCGTCCAGTTCACGCTTTTGACCGCCCATCTCCACGATGACTCCGTCGGGCACGTGGAGCGTATTGAGCATGCTGTCAATGCTTTCCGCCGTCCCGCCCAGGTCCATGCTTGTGGTGCTGGCCGTCACAATAACAGCGCGATTGTTGCCGATGCGGCGGATCTCAGCCGGGCCTTGAACCTGGCTGAGGCTGGCCACAGCCGAGAGCGGGATCGGGTTGTCCGACTCGGGGTTGATGATCATGGAGCTGATGTCGTCCAGGGCACCGAGCGCCTTGGGGTTGGCACGCACGCGGATGGCGATGCGTTCCTCGCCTTCGACGAAGCGCGTATCCACGCGACCCAAAACCTGGTCCCGGATGAAGTCGGACATGGCGCCGATGTCCAGGCCGAAAGCCAGAGCCTTGTCCCGGTCGAAGACCAGGAGGGCCTCGGGATGTCCGGGTTGGATGGTCGTTCGCACATCGCTCAGGGTGGGCATTACGATGAGCCGTTCCTGTATCTCATTGGCGACTCTTGCGAGCACCTCCAGGTTGTGGCCGCGCACCTCGATGGAGATCGGGTCCTCCAAGGAGAAGGGCGTCGGACGTCGGAAGGTGGGGGGTTTGGCCATGGAGGGCGAGCGTTCGATCAGTCGCCGAACGGTTTCCTCAACCTCCTGTTCCTTTTCTTTGGAACGGAAGTCCTTGTGCAAGCGCACGGTCAGGCGGGCGGTGTTCTCGCCTTCGATCTCACGGGTCAGCGTATCGCTTTCCACGCCTACGATSAGTGCGGTTCCGTCCACGCCTTGCACTCCGCGCACATCCCGTGCGATCTCCCGGAAGACGACTTCGGATACGTCGATGGGGGTGCCGACGCTGAGGGCCATGAATGCGGTGAACTCGCCCTGGTGGATTTCGGGAAGCAGTTCGAGGGCTAGGCTCTTGCTGCGCTCCCAGGCTCCCCAGCCCAGCAAGGATATGACCAGCAGAACGAGGGCGGGCGCGCGCAAGGAGAGCTTGAGGATGCGCGGGTAGGCCCACTCGAGGCCTTGCCAAAGCGGGTCGAAGGTGAAGCGCCGAATCTGGCTCAGGATCCACAATATTCCGATCGGGAACAGCATCAGCAGCAGGATGCCGCGGAAGGCCAGGAACATGAATGAGCGCAGCATGAGGAGTCCCAGGCTGATCGGAAAATCAAACAAGCTCCAGGTCAGATCGGTCATCAGCTGCGTCTTCACGAACTTCATGGTGAAGGAGAGCAGGTTGCGCGGAATGGCCAGGGGTGCAGCGATGGCCGCGCGCACACTGCGTCCGATCCAGTCGAAGCCGCCTTCGAACATCTCCGGCGATGCGAGCATCGGGCGTGATGCCAGCATGGGGATGAACAGCAGTGCCACGGCCAGGGACACCAGCAATGAGGACACTACGGTGACGGCTTGGTCGGTAAAAATTTGGCCGGCGATGCCTTCCACGAAAACGATGGGGGCGAAAATAGCCACGGTTGTCAGGGTCGACGCGGTGATGGCGCCGGCCACTTCACGCACGCCGCGCACGGCGGCGGGCACGAGCCCATCGCCTTCTTCGCGACAGCGCGTGATCGATTCGAGCACCACGATCGCGTTGTCCACCAGCATGCCGATGCCCAGGGCCAATCCGCCCAGGGACATGATGTTGAGGGAAACACCCGACATCAGCATGGGGGCGAAGGTGCCCACGACCGAGATCGGAATCGCGAGGGCGATGATGAGCGTGGCGGTGACGCGACGCAGGAACAGCCACATGACGATGACCGCGAAAAGTGCACCTAGGGCGCCGGCTTGACGCACATCGTTGACCGCGGCTTCGATGAACACCGACTGGTCGGAGAGCAGTTCGAAAGAGGCGTCCTTGCGTTGGGTGTAGGCCAGGTGGGTGAGCTTGCGCTTGTCGCCCCAGGAGCTTCCCCTGGAATCGTCGGAGGCCAGGTCCTGTTGCTCCTGGGTGCCAAAGATCATGTCGCGAACCTTGCGGGACACATCCACGATGTTGGCGCCCGCTTCCCGGAAGACAGTGACTTCGACAGCTTCTGCGCCGCCGATGCGCGTGACCACTTCGCGCTCCGCGTAGGTGCGTTCGATGGTGGCCACATCCCGAATACGAATCGTCGCGTCGCCGCGACGTTCCAGGGCCAGGTTGGCGATCTCTTCGATGGTTTTGAATTCGTTGAGCGTGCGTACCAGGTAGTCGGTGGAGCCCTCCCGGATTTGACCAGCGGAGGCGTTCAGGTTTTCCTGGGCCGAGCGCATGCCGATGATACTGGGCGTGATGCCCATGGCGGCCAAGCGATCGGGATCCACCTGGATCAGGATCTCTTCTTCGAGGCCTCCGTGAACCTGCACGGCGGCCAAGCCTTTGATCGATTCGAGTTGGCGCTTGATGCGCTGCTCCGCCAGCCAGCGCAGGCGAATGAGGGCTTCGGGATTGTCTTCCTGGCCCGCGATCGAGTCCCCGTCCGAATCCTTGGAGGGGGCCCGAATGCCGATGCGCAAGATCGGATCCAGGTTGGGGTCGTAGCGCAGGATGAGCGGGCGTTCGGCGTCCTTCGGAAGGAACACACTGTCCAGCCTGTCGCGCACCTCCTGGACCGCGAAGGTCATGTTGGTGCCCCAGGTGAACTCGAGCAAGACGTCGGAGGTTTCCGCGCGACTGATCGAGCTCGAGCGCTCGAGTCCGTTGAGGGTCGAAAGGGCTTCCGCAACACGTTCGGAGATGCGGTCTTCCACGTCCTCGGGCGCAGCACCGGGATAGGTGGTGCGCACGGTCAACGTGGGGTAGCTGATCTCCGGTAGCAGGTCCATGGGCAGCCGTTCCAGGCTGACCATGCCGAACAAGGCCACGGCGAAGAATACACAGATCACGGCCACGGGCCGCTTGGGCACCATGGCGAGGAAGCCCCGGGACTCGGGAGCTTCGCTTTGGGAGGACTCGGGCATTGCCTAGTTTTGCTCCGCTTGGGTGGAGTCGGGAGTCGAGACCTGCGAGGTGTCCTCGGTCTTGTTCTCAGAATCGGAGGTCTCCGCAGCCAGAGCCTCTCCCTGATCTTCGGTGACCTTCAATTCGGTGTCCGGGCTCACCTCCGGTTCGTTGGCGATGTGCACGGGTTTGCCGTCTTCCAATTCGCGTCCACCCACGATGACAACAGCTTCTCCTTCCATGAGGCTTTCGCCTTCTGCCGGGGCGATCTCAACCTCGTACTCGCCCAGCAATCCTTCGATGACCTCAACGCGGCGGGCCACTCCATCGCGCACCACGAAAATGTGGCGGCGGTCGCCTTCCCGGCGCAGGGCTCGTTTCTCAACCACCAAAGTGTCCGGGTGACGCTCGGTGATGATGTGCAAACGCACCATCATTCCGGGCAGCAGGGCCGGACGGGAATCGTCGGGGCCCGGTTGTTCTAGATCGATGGTGACACGAATGGATCCACTCTTGGCGTCGACCGTGGGGCTCACCCGGCGCAGGCTTCCCGAATAGAGCAAACCGTCGTAGGCCTCGGGCTCCACGCGGATGTTGAGGTTGGCGCCCTGGTTTGTGGCGGCGGAGCGGTAGAAGAAGAGTTCGTTCTGCGGGCGGAAGAGAATGGCACGCAGATGGGTGGGGTCCGTCAGTACGAAGACGCCGGCGCTGGGGCCCACGCTCGCGCCCAGGTTGACTTTACGTTCAGCGATCACGCCCGCGAAGGGAGCGCGGATGGAATAGAAGTCGAGGGAGAGTTCGGCTTTCTCCACGGCGAGTTCCGCCCGGTCGATGATGGCGCCTTGGTTTTCCAGGTCCTGCTGCGCACTCTCGTGGCTGAGTTTTGTGGCTTGCCAATCGCGGAAGGTTTGGTCCTTGGTCAACTCGAGCTTTTCCAGGTCGCTGGAACTCACGAAGCCTGCGGTTTTGTTGCGTTCAAAGTCGCGCAGGCTTTGCTGGTGGGTGAGCTCGGCGCGCTTGACCCGCTCGTCCGCTTCGCGCACGGCCAGGTTCAGACGAGGTCCGTTGTTTTGCGCTTCTTGCAGGGCCAGGTGGGCATCGTCCACTTGGGTTTGCGCTTCGCGCGGATCCATGCGGGCCAGGATCTGCCCCTCGGTGACTTGCGCGCCTTCATCCACTAGTAATTCGACGATGACGCCGCTGGTGCGCGGCAACACCTCGATCTCCTGGGTCGATTCGATGGCGCGCGTTACGCTCAGCGTGCGCACCATTTCCTGGCGCACCACGGGGGCGGTCAGGACTCGAATCTGGGCTTCCTTTTGAATCTTGCCTTGGAGGGGGAGCTCCGTCTTGGAGCCTTGGGCCTCCGATTGCTTGGAGCAGGCGCTAGCCAGGATCAGCAGGGTGCCCAAAGCCAGGGTGGGCAAGGGGCGGGGAGAAAATCGAACCATCGGAGGGGGAGGGGGCAAACGCACGAGGCGAAGGAAGGCGGGCAAGGCGGAAATCCCATGGGCAGGGGCCGCGGCCCCTAGCATGTCTTATCGAGGGGCCTTAGCTTGCGTCGAGGGTGGCAAAAGGTCTGTAATACCCAAGCTCGCCGGGTCACGGGCCCACTCGATGAACCCAGTGGGTGTGGGCCAGACGGAAGAGTATTGCCGTCCTTACGTGGAGTGCGTAGTTTCCTTTCCCTTCCTGAAGGAAAGGGGCGTATACCTCCCGCATTCGACCCTCGCCAGCAAACCGGTCCGCTTCCCCCCTTTGAGTCACACCATGTCCGACGCCGCCCCGTGCAAATCCCCTGAGATCCGGCCCCTGGGCCGGGCGCTGGGGCTACTCGCAGCCTGGGCCTTGCTGCTCCTTTCGCAGCCTGGCCTCTTCAATCGGGATGGGTTTGGGTTTCTGGCCTTTGTGGCACTGATTCCGTGGGTTTGGGTGGTCTCCCGCCCCGGCCCCCGGGCCAAGCTCATCGAGTGGTTTGTGAATGGGCTCGGCCTGTGTGGTTTCGCCTATTGGATGCGCTATCTGTTGCCGTGGGCCGTGCTGCCCATGGGCTTTGTGCCGGCCCTCTACCTGGTGGCGGGCGGGGTTCTTTTGAGGCGTTTGGGCGGGCGCTATCCTTTGGCCTTGGCCGCACCCATGGCATGGATGGCAGCCGAGATCGTGCGCTTCTCCTTGCCGTCCCCGTACAGCTTCGGATGGTGGCGTGTGGGCACGCTCACCCACGCTGATTTTTGGTTCTCCTCGGGCGCTCGTACCTTCGGAGTTTGGGGGTTATCCTTCGCTTTGGCGGCTTTTGCAGGTTGGGTCGTGGACCGCATGCGCGGGTCGCAGGGATCCGCGAAACTGTCCCATGCAGTGGGCCTGGGCGCGCCTCTGGCAGTGATACTGGCGGGGGTTTTGGTGCCCGCTCCGGAGATGGTCCCGGGCCCGCGCGTGGTCGTGCTCACCCCGGGTTTGGAGCAAAGCTTGAAGGCCCACTCCAGCGATTGGAGGCACACGCTCCTGGTGGATCCCGTTCAGTGCCTGGTGGACGGGCTGGCGGAGGGCCGCGCCAATGGGGAGCCCGAGCCCGATTTGGTAGCCTTCGGGGAGACCATGATGCCGGGTATTTCGGCCGAACCCTCTGCCCTGAAAGCTTTTAGGGACGGGGCCAACTCGCCTGAATTCACCAGTAGGAAGTGGACGAGGGATACCCTGTTGGGGAGCGTGGGCTACCTGGATGACTTCCTGTCGGTGTTGCAGGGCCGCAATACGCGCCGCAACCGGGTCGGGACGCAGCTCATGGCCGCCGGCTACAGCGAGGCTTGGCTCAAGGATTTGGCCCGCGGTCAGGCGCCTTTGCCGCCGAATACACCCATTTTTGGGGGCGTTGAAGGTTTGGTCGAGCGCGAGGGCTACCTTTGGAGAGTGAATGGGGCTCGGATCTGGGATGCAGATGGCAAACCAGGCGCTTTGGCAAGTAAATTACATCTGGTGCCCGCGGCGGAGGATCCTTTTCCCGCTGCCTACGTGCCGTGGCTACTGGATACGATCCAGCGTGTAGGGGGCTACATCCCCGATTTCGTATCCGATGATCAGTCCACCGTACTGGCTTTTGAGGGGCGCGATGGGCGGCCGTACCGGGTCGGAACGCTGATCTGTTACGACAACTCTTATGACGACCCCTTTATTGGGGTCCACGGGGGCGCTGGAGTGGACTTCCACATGGTTGCCAGCAACGAGGCTTGGTACGAGCGCAGCGTGCTCATGGATCACATGTTGGCCTTCACTCGACTGGCCGCAATCATGAGCGGACGCTCAATTTTGAGGGCCACGAACTCCGGAGCCAGCGTTTTGGTGGGTGCCGACGGACGAATTTTGAGTCTTTTGCAGCAGGATGGAGAGCATAAAATGGTGCGCGGAACCCTGCGTGTGACGGTTCCTGTACCCGCCCAAGGTGGGGGAGTTGGGGAGGGACCTGCGCCTCCGAAAACGCCATATGTGCGTTTTTGGCCCATTCAGGCGGGGTTGTATTGGGTTTGCCTTGGGATTTTGCTTTTCTACAGCCGTCGTCGGTTACCCCAGCTGGGGTAATGGTTAGGGGCATGCGTTCGCGCGAGATCGAATAGAGACCCATGAGCGGGCTTGACCCCCCCAAGGCCTCATTCCTATACTCGCCGGCCAATCCTAGTCGCTCTCCGCTCGAACGGACGACTCGGGCCCCGCTACCCAGCGGAGCTTGAATCCCCATTCGGGCTGTCCCTCGGGACAGCGACGATCTTCCCCCCCTCCCTTCGGGTTCCGCGCAGCGGACATCTGTTGTCTGGGGATTGTCAAAGTCAGACCACTCCCCCCACCCAACTACGGATCCAACATGAGTTCGATCGCACGGATCTTCATCGTCCTGAACTTGCTTCTCACCGCCCTTGTCCTGGGCTGGGCCTCAAACCTCTTGAGCGCCGACCAGAACTGGAAGGAAATGCACGTGAGCTTGACCGCCAGCACCGATGAGGCGCTCGCAGGCAAGGACGGAGAAATCACCCTTCTCAATACTGAAGTTGCCTCCCTTAAGGAGTCCACCAACCGCCTGCGCGAAGAGCGCGACAACAAAGGGCGCTCGGCCGACAGCTTCTCTTCCCAATTGGATCTGGAGCGCGAGAAGAGCGCTGCTGCCCAAGGCRCCCTCGACAAGTTCTCGCAAACCATTGCGGGAATCGACGAGGGCCGCAAGGCTACCCAGGACAAGTACGACCAAGCAGAGCAGGACAAGGTTGCAGCTATCGACGCACGTCGTGAAGCTGAGTCTTCCTCGAAGGACGCCGGCGACGCCAAGCGTTCCGCCGAGGAAGCCCTGGCCGGTGCCAACCGCACCATCGCCAGCCTTGAGACCAACGTCGCATCCTTGACCAAAGAATTGGGCAAGAGCGAGACGAGGGTCGCCATCCTGGTTGACAAGTACAACGTCAAGTTGGACGAGATCACCGCTCAGCCTGAGATCCGCGGCGCAGTCGTCGTCGTCTCTGACGAAGTGAAGCCGGGCCTGCTCGGTATCAACCGCGGCAAAGCCGATGGTGTCAAGCGCGGCTACGTGTTCAGCATCTACAACGGTTCCCAGTTCAAGGGCCGCGCCCGCGTGGAAACCGTCGAAGACAACATGTGCTTTGCAGTCGTTGAGAGCGTGTACGAAAACCGTACCTTCTCCACCGGCGACATGGCCGCTACCCGCCTGTAATCACCTAAGGAGACTACACCATGGCTCGTACCCGCAAAAAAGCTGAACCCCGTCGCTCCGGTGGCGGAAGTTCTAAAGGTGCCTCTAAGGCTCGTACCCCCCGTGCAACGGTGGACGTGGTCGAAGAGGAGTCCGGTTTCGGTCTGGAGGAAGGCATCGTCTTCTTCACGACTATCCTGGTCGTCGCCGCGTTCCTTTTCCTGGACATGGCTCGCGCCGGTTACGGGGAAGGCATGTTCTTCTAAACCGGTGCTTTGACCGGGAGGCTTTCGAGCTTCCTGGCCCAACAACCGCCAGTTCGGCCCGGACGCGTTTCGACGCGTTCGGGCCGGACTTGTATCCGGAGTGGGACCCCCTGTCGCAAATTCCGGCCTCGACGCAAGG
>JAESRM010000275.1 GCA_016764635.1 Planctomycetota bacterium | reverse complement strand
TAGTATTGCGATGTGTTGAAGAGAAAAGGGTCTAGTCACAAAAAAGGAGCGGACCCGAAAGCCCGCTCCTTTAAAACAATGCTGAAAACCAAATTGGTTCCGGTGGCGCGTCTGTCCGAGTTTGAATGGGTGCGTAAGGGAGTCGCGAGTGTGGATTCCCTTAGTATCGATCCGCACAAGTGGCTCTTTGCTCCGATCGGCGTGGGTTGTCTCTTGTTGCGCGATGAGGCTCAAGCAAAAGCCCACTTCCAAATGAACGCGGACTACACCAAAGTTCGCCAAACGGATCCGAGCGAAACCCATGCGTTCTTCGACTTGGGCTTTGAGTTGTCCCGGCCCAATCGCGCCCTGAAATTCTGGGCCATACTCAAGACCCACGGCATCGACCGCCTGGTGCAAACTCTCGAAGGGCAAATCGAATTGCGCCGCTACTTGCAAGGGTTGCTGGAGGCTGAGGAGCGCATCGAAGTTCTTGGAGCCGGACTGTCCGCGGTCTGTTTTAGATATCTACCCGCCGCCGACGCCACCGAGAGACAAATCGGCGCGGCCAACAATCGCTTGCTCGAATCACTCTCTCTCTAGCGAGGGTGAGTTCAATCTTTCACCGACCGTGCTCGATGCGCATGCGTGCCTGCGCGCCTGTATTGTGAATACACGCACCGCCCGTGAGCACCTGGACGGACTCGTCACGGCCATCCTGGCCCACGCGGCACGCTTGTAGGGCTTGGTGGGGGCCAAGGGGGCCGGGATGGAGCTGTCCACAGGGGAATGGCCACGGTTTTGGGCTTCTGGGGCGAAGTGCGCCGCTATTTTCAAGAAAGGGGGTGCAAAATTGCCTACCTAGTAGTAGATAGAAGGGCGCGCCAGTCGTGCGCCTTCTAAAATGCCTTCTACAGACACCAAAACAGCCATTCTCGATGCGGCCCAGGGACTCATTCAGATCCGTGGGTACCATGCCTTCAGCTATCGCGATCTGGCGGAGCTGGTGGGCATCAAGCCGGCGAGCATTCACTACTACTTCGCCCGCAAGAGCGACTTGGCAGAGGCTTTGGTCGCTCGCTATCGGGTGGAGTTTGCCGGGGCCCTAGCGGGGCTGCGCAACGACAGCCAGGATGCCATGGCCCTGCTGGCGAGTTATGCCGGGCTGTACTCAAARACCTTCGAGAACGAGGGACGTTGGTGCCTTTGCGCCAGTTTGGCTGCGGATGTGGAGACTTTGGAGGATGACCTGCGCTTAGCCGTGCGGGGATTCTTCGAAGACCAGGAGCAGTGGCTGGAGCGCGTGATTGAAGAGGGCGCCAGGGCGGGGCAGTTGTGCCTGCGGGGCCCTGCAGGCGTGGCAGCCCGGGGCATATTGTCGGCCTTGGAAGGGGCCCTGATCACCGCCCGCGCCCACGGGAATGTCAAACCCCTGAAAGAGGTCAGCACCTGGCTGATCGGGACTTTCGAGCCCTGACCCCATGTACACGGCGGCTTTGAGGCCCTTCTATTGAGGAAGAGCCCGAGCCGCTTGTTTTTACCCCTAAAACCTATCTAGTACTAGGTAGGTTTCCGCTCCGAGTGAGCTCTACCCCACCCCAACCATGAAGAACCAAAGCAACTCTAGCTTAAACAGTCCCCGCACCATCCTCATCACCGGCGGAGGCACCGGAATCGGCAAGGCCGTGGCCGAGCGTTTCCTGGCCGCAGGCGACCGCATCGTCATCAACGGCCGCAGGGCCGACGTGCTCGAAGCCACCTGTAAGTCTCTGGACCCCAGCGGGGAGCGCATGGCCTTCGTGGCCGGAGACATCGCCAAGCGCACCACCGCGGAGGCCCTGGTGCAAAAAGCCGTAGACACCTTCGGCGGCGTGGACGTGCTGGTCAACAACGCGGGCGTCTTCACGCCTTTGTCTTTCGAAGAGCACGGAGACGACGACTTCGACCGTTACATGGACATCATTCTGCGCGGCACTTTCCACACCAGCCAGGCGGCCCTCGTGGCCCTCAAGGCAAGCAAAGGCTCTATCGTCAACGTGGGATCCATGTGGGCCGAAAAAGCCGTGGCCCTGACGCCTTCCAGCGCATATTCCGCAGCCAAAGCCGGCGTGCACGCTCTGACGCGCAATTTGGCCATCGAACTCGCCCCTGCAGGAGTACGCGTCAACGCCGTCGCACCCGCCGTGGTCGAAACCCCGGTCTACGAGAGTTTCATCTCCAAGGAGGAGCTGCCCGGCGTGATGGAGAGCTTCCACGACTTCCACCCGCTGGGTCGCAACGGCCAAGCCGACGACGTGGCTGCCGCCATCGAATTCCTCGCCTCCCCGGGCGCGGGTTTCATCACCGGCACCATCCTGCCCGTGGACGGCGGTGTGTTGGCAAGCTGAACCGGCTATTCAGTCCAAGGAAGCGACCGCGTGCTTGTTCGAAACACGCGGTCGCTTGTCTCGTTTGCAATCAAGTTCGCCCTATTGCGAGACCGAGCTGGGTTCGCAGCCCGTGTTTTAGGAAGGAGAGTGCCGCGTATGTTTCATCCAATCACCTTCTATACGGAGCCGCGTTCGTCGTCAGAGTATTTGACCGGAAACATCCGCGGTACTTTCCGGCCAAAAACGCTGACCGCGAACGCGGCTCCGTATAGTCACGGCTCTGTATCGTCACTCTCGATTGAAACTAAGCTCGCACGAAGGAACCGAGTGCTTGCCTAGGCAAGGGACCTTCCTCACAATGGGTCCACCCCCTTTTGCTGACAGGTGACCTGCATTGTTTGATTTACGCGCCCACACCCATTTACTGACTATCGCCGGAAGCCGTGCCCATGGGTTGCACACCGAGGCTTCGGATGTGGATTTGAAGGGGATGGCGGTGCCGCCTAAGGCCTTCTTTCATGGTATTCGCGGAGAGTTTGAGCAGGCGGATGATGCGGCTCAGTTCCCCGTGTTCCTGCCCGACTTGACCGCTCCGGAACGAGCCATTGCTGGCCGAAGTGGGGTGGAAGGCAGTGTCTATGGGATTCAGAAGTTCCTGCGGCTGGCCAGCAAGTCGAATCCCAACGTGCTCGAGTGCTTGTTCAGCCGGGAGCAGGAGGTGCGGATTCTGAGTCCCTTGGGCGAGCGCCTGCGAGAGGCGCGTTCCCTGTTCCTGTCGGCCCAGTGCGTGCAGACGTTTTCGGGTTATGCGGCAAATCAGTTGACGCGCATTCGCTTGCATTATCGCTGGCACCACCAGGGGCCGGTGGCCGCGCCCAAGCGTGCGGACTTTGATCTGCCCGAGTCCGCCTTGCTGCCGCCTCCCGAATTGGAGGCGGCGCAGAATGCTGTGCAGAAGCAGCTCGACCGCTGGGAGTTGGATTTGACCGGCATGGACAAAGCCGAGCGGATCAAAGCGCTTGCCGGGATGCGACAGACCTTGACYGAGCTTGGATTGGCTTCCGACGAGTCCCTTTGGGAAGCGGGTGCCCGTTGGATCGGCTTGGACGCCAGCCTTGTCCACGTCATGAAGCGCGAACGCGAGTACCGCCGCGCGCGCAGTGAATGGCGCCAATACCAGGACTGGAAAGCAAACCGAAACAGCGCCCGGGCGGAGCTGGAAGCGACGCACGGCTATGACACAAAACATGGCGCGCACCTGGTGCGGCTCCTGCGTATGGGGTCGGAGATCGCGCGCACGGGCGAGTGCATCGTTTGGCGCGCGGACCACGATGGCGACGAGCTGCGAGCAATTCGTGGCGGCGCTTGGTCCTATGATAAATTGATCGAATGGTCGGACGCGCGCAGACTGGAGCTTCGACAGTTGAAGCGCGTAGGCATGGTGGTTCCAGCACGGCCCGACCACGAAGCGATCGACGCCTTGTGCGTGGAACTCGTCGAGATGGCCTTGGCATGTTAGTTCCCGATCTCAACATCGCCCGGCGCTTCCTGGAAGTCCGACCTGCCCCGGGCCCGATTCTGCAGTGCGCCATCACCGGCGCCCACATCTATGGCTTTCCTTCCGAGGACAGCGACTTGGACATCAAGGGTCTGCACCTGGCGCCTTCCCAGCAGATCATCGGATTGGGCAAGGTTCGGGAGGCCCACGACGCGCTCGAAATCTTCGAAGGCGTGGAGTGCGATCTCACCACCCACGAGGCCAAACCCGCGTTGGTGTCCATGTTGAATGGCAACGGCAACATGTTGGAGCGCTTCACCAGCCCGTYTCAGTTGGTTCCCGGATACGGCGAGCTAGCGGACCTGGCCCGCGGCAGCATCAGCAAGGCTAGTTTNTCGNNAYKWCGGMRRRWWCWWGWWMSGSRTSCRCMSCSWGSMTNNMMTCARGYWKMGSGCCAAARYRRCCCTGTATTGCTACCGCGTCGCTTTCACCGGGATCCATCTGATGAACACGGGGGAGGTCGAGCCGAACCTAGCGGTTTTGGCGCACACGTATGATGTCGACGTGCAGGAGCTGATCGATTTCAAGCGCGAATTTGGTGAGAAGTGCGAGCTACCCGCGGACTTGGACGCCAAGCATATGGCTGCATTCGATGCTTTGGAAAGTCGGCTTGTCGAAGCCAGCGAGGGCAGCGCACTTCCTGAGATAGCCAGCAATTTTGATGCGGTCGAAGCTTGGTTGGTGGACCAGCGCCTACGGGCCATGTGAGAGTTTCGTTCGATGGGGAACCAGCACCACGGAATTCGGGGGCGCGGCTATGATGGGGGCTGCATCCGATGGCCGGAACCTTGGGGAGATATGATCCATGACTCGTAACTTGATAGGCTTGGTTCTGTTGTTATTCGGGGGGCATGCTGTGGCCCAAGACGGTGGGGATGGGAGCGTGCCCGATTCGAAATTGGACATCGGGTTTACCGAACGGGGTGGGCGGATGAATCTGTTCTTCGTTCGTTTTGAGGATCAGCTTTTCATGGAGGGCGGCGAGTACGAAGCCTTTTGTGAAAAGCACAAGGGGCGCGACCGTGCGGGTCTTAGTGTGGAGGTATTGGCGGACCTCAGGGGGAGGTCGGAGCAAACTTGGAAGCAAGCCGGTGCTGGAATTGAAAGGTTGGTGCGCAAGGGCAAGATTGAGGGGCTCAAGCGCTATTGGATCGTCAATGGCTTTGCGGGGAGAGCGGATTTCTACACGCTTGAAGCCTTGGCCGAAATGGAAGCGGTGGATTTTGTCTATCGTATTCGCGGGGCGGATCAGACGAATCGCAAAGCGCAGGGTCGTAAGAGTCAACGGTCGGTCGAGAGGGCACTCAAGAAGTTTGCCAAGGATTGGAAGAGTGATGCGGACGAGCCTTTCACGCAGGAAGGCTTGGAGATTCCTTGGAACGTGGAGCGCATTCAAGCGCCTGAAGTTTGGGGAGGTGGGCACACGGGGCAGGGCGTTGTGGTGGCTTTGCTCGATACGGGTTTGCTTGCCACGGACAGTTTGACCCGGGCGCTTTGGCGCAATCCTGATGAGCAGCCCAACGGCAAGGATGATGACGGCAACGGTTATGTGGATGACTTGTTTGGTTGGAATTTTCGTACGCAACAGCCTTTTGTACCGGAGGCTTCCGGGAAGAGTTCACACGGCAGCATGTGCGCCGGCATTGTCGCGGGGCGGCCTTACAACGGAAAGAAACTGGTGACCGGAATCGCTCCGCGTGCGCGCATCATGGTGTTGCAGGGCATGGGGCAGCTGGAGGCTTATGAGTACGCGCTCGAGAATGGAGCGGACCTATTGTCCATGAGCTACATGTGGGTCAATCAGGAGCTGGGGCACTATCGGGGCGTGTTTCGCTTGGCGCACGAGCACATGGCGGCGGCGGGTGTGTTGGCCTGTGGCGGAGCCGGGAACTTTGGTCCGGGCTCGCGCAAGCAGGCCCCCGCAGGTCATCAAATCGCCATGCCAAAAGACATTCCCTGCGTCGTCGCGGCCGCGGGCATCCTCAAGAATGGAAAGCTAGCTCCGGCCAGTAGCGAAGGCCCGTGCACTTGGGATGGGGTGCGCTACTACGATGACTACCCTGCTGGCAAACCCCTGCAAAAGCCAGACGTGACGGCTTTCTTCGGAGGCTATCCGGTTTGGAACAGCATCTCCGGCATGCGCCAATCTTGGAAAGTTGACTGGGAAGGCCCCGGCGAAATCGGCCTCATCACCGGCCCCCGCGGAAACTCCTTCAGCGGCCCACACGCCATCGGAGTCGCAGCCCTCATGCTCTCCGCCAACCCAAAACTACAACCCTGCGAAATCCAAGCGATCCTGCGCTCGACCGCCAAGGACCTGGGGCCCAAGGGTTGGGACACCAAGTTCGGTGCCGGCTTGATGCAGGCTTTGCCAGCGGTGGCTGAAGCGCTGCGCCGCGCGGGTGAGTAGCTCGTTACCGATAAGCTGGAATCGAAGTCGGTCCGAAGCGCTGGAAAGCATCGCCATTGAGTCGATAGACACCATGGTCGAGCGTGCCGACCCAGATTTGCTCCTGTTGGTCATTGTAAATTGAGTAGGCGTAAGCCCCCTCAGCAATGGGGTAGTGGGTGACGGTTTTGCCGTCGAATTTCCAAGCGCCGTTACTGCCGCAGGCCATCCAAAGGGCACCCTCCTGGTCTTCGAGCATGCATAGGAAAAAACTGAAATGGTTGGCCGTGTCGGTCTGAGAGGAGGGTAGCCCGACCACGCTCTTGTATTGGAGAAGACTGTGTTCGGGAGTTTGCTTGGCTCCAAGGGCAATCTGGAAGCGCTGCCGAGTATTGCAAATCCAGAATGCGCCCGACCGGTCCTCAAAAATGGAGCGAATGCCAAAGGCGCCACCGCTTGGAGTCGTAGTCAGTTTCTCTTCGTACATCCAGGCCAGGGTTTGTCCGTCGTAACGGTAGATCCCGGCGTTTGCAGTACCCATCCAGACATGGCCCCTGCGATCCTTGGCAATGCTGTAAACACCCGAGGCTGAATAGGGGGCTCCCGGGAATTGGGCGCGAAACGCTTCCGCAGCAGGATTGCTAGGAAGGCGGAGCCGCCAGAGTTTCTCTCCGTCGTAGCGCAGGACTCCGTTTTGTCCAGCATCGCAAAGCAGCCACACGTCCTTCGGACTCAGCGCCCATCCTTTTTCGGGCGAGCTGGGTTCGACAATTTGCAGCCGGGTAAAGCCTTGTCCATCAAACTTTGACACGCCCGTGAACGTGCCAACAAAGATGTTCCCGTCGTCGTCCTCTTCGATGTCCCGCACCTGGTTGCCGTGCAGGCCTTCATCGCGGGTGTACTGCACAAGTTGCTTTCCATCAAAGTGATAAACGCCATTGCCATTGCTGCCGAACCAATAGTTTCCGGTTTGATCCTGATGGATACACCAAATGCGCGGATCGAGCTCGGTGACGACCTGGCCGGTGATAAGTGGGCTCTCGGGCAGGGCGGGGAGTTTTTCCTGGCTAGGTGAGCTCGTGCAGCAAGTGCAAGCGGACAGGGCGAGCAGGATAAGTAGTGTGGACTTCAAGGCGGCAAATGGGGGTTAGGAAGGACCCTATGGAGCATGCCAGTCACAGATCATTTGTAACCAGAGTGCAACGGGCAACCGCAATACGGTGTCTGACTCCATGCCGCCGGTGACCGACAGATCAGTGCCAGGTGAAGAAACGCCTTGCGGTTTGCCTCAAGCCTAAGTCGCAGGACTTTTCTTCACCTGGCACTTATCTGCCGGTCACCGGCGGCATGGAGTCAGACACCGTATTGCGGTTGTGCGTGGACAGGATATGGGGTGGGTGCTAGGCTCAATCGGGATGGAAGATCCGAACTTACACTCTAATCGTGGGGGCGCTAGCCGCCGTAAGAAAGTCATCGTGTGCATACTCGCGTTGCTGGCGAGTCCATTGGTGGCGGAAATTGGGGTGCGTATTCTGGGAGTGCGGCCCGCGCCAGTGCCCACCAGCGTGGGCAACATTCTTGCCAATGAGAACGATGAGATCCTGATATATTCGAACTGCGCGTCGGGCGAGAAGACTCTGACCTACAAGGCAGGTGAGGACCAGGAGTGCGTGGTGGTGATGCGAACGAACAGTCAGCGCTTTCGGGGGCCTGAGGTTTCCTTGGAGAAGCCAGCTGGTGTGACCCGAGTTGTTTGCCTCGGGGACAG
The DNA here is from genome assembly GCA_016764635.1 of Planctomycetota bacterium. Classification (GTDB taxonomy): domain Bacteria; phylum Planctomycetota; class UBA1135; order UBA1135; genus NORP259. Next base: position 173 of record JAESRM010000275.1, on the reverse strand, counting down.
TCACACCTGGGGCGATGGCGTCGATGCTTCGGAAACCTGGCCCGCCCAGTTGCAAGAACGTGCCGGGGAAGATGTGCAGGTAATGAATTGCGGCGTGACGGGCTACGACACGCTTCAGGAGGCACTTTGGTATGAGCGCTATGTTGAGGCCTTTGACCCCGATGTGGTGATTC
>JAESRM010000047.1 GCA_016764635.1 Planctomycetota bacterium | reverse complement strand
CAACGGCACAGGTCCGCGCACCACCCGGCCCCTGTCGCGCCTGGTCCGCGCCCACGCCGACAAGGGCCCTGGCGGCGAGCCCCTGCGCACCTTCCGCGTGATCGAGAGCTACGTGGACTGGCCCATCAAGGTGGTGCGTACCCGCTCCTGGAGCGACCCCGCTGGGCCCATGTCCCCCGCCGCCGCCGCGCGCATCCAGGCCCGTGCCCAAGCCAACCGCGCCCGGGACCTGTCCTTGCGCTGGATCGACCTGGCCCAGTACCCCCTTGAACCCTGGACCGCCTGGTCCACGGACTTCACTCAAGGCCCCGCCAAAAGCGCCCTAACCCGCTTTCAAAAGCTCTATCCCAACCTGCTACGCCGCCGCCGCAACCCCAGCCTGGTCACCAAGGACCAGGGGCAAGCCACCCGCTTGCAGTCCCTCGGCTATGGCGGAGAGTCCGGACCCAGCGACAATCAGAAAGGCATGGTGGAGTACTTCACCATCGGTCCCCCCGGCGAATAACCGAGTAACCGCGATACGGTGTCTGACGCGATGCCGCCGCTCGCGGTTACTTGCGCCACCACATGCGGAATTGGTGGACTCCCCTGTCCTGCGACTGACTGACATAGATGAGCCTGTAACCCGGGATTTTGCTGAAGACCTTGGGGTCTGAGTGACAAAACGTGGCCGCTCCCGTTCCGGCTTCCGGCGCCTTGCCCGTTTGCACGCCAGCGGCGTAGGCGTGGGAAGTCATCATGTCCCAAGGCGCGATCATGAGCACGCGAGTTTTCCACTCCTGCATGAGCTTGCCCATGTCCTCCGGGCTGCCCTGATGGAACGTCGTGAGGAAGCGTTCGATCCTGTCTCGACTCTCCGCAGTCTCGTACTTGGGCTGCAGCACCATGGGTGTGCCCGCGCCTGCAAGTAAGGACGTTGAATAGACAAAGTCGGTGAGCACGGGCTCCTGCGGGCGCAGGTTCTTACCCACCCAGCGCACGAGCCTACGGGTCTCAACGTTACGCGCATCCTTGCCCTTGATGGGCTCAAAGCGAGCGTCGTGGTACCAATCGACCCTATGGAATTTGGCAATCTCAAAACCGAACCAAAGCTGACCCACCAAGGCCACGCCCAGTACGCCGAAGCCCAATCCTCGCTTGCCCGTACGTGCAAAGAACGCCGCTGCTGCAGCGGGCGCCAGCAGCGCTACGAGCACCATTGTGCGCCGTACCATCCAGCCCGCCCCGAGGCTAGCCGCTACCAAACCCGCCAAGAGCAAAAAGCGACGGTCCCCAGTGCCCCGCAACCAACCCGGAATCGCTAGCACCACAACCCCCACAGCGAGGGCGCTGGCGGAGCCCAACCCAAGCTGGAAATCGGCAAAGGAAGCCGTCGAGAAGGGTCCCTGCCACAAAAGGCGGGCGCCAAAATCCAATTCGGAAGGATCCTGGGGAAGCCCGCCCAAGTTCGAAAGTTTCGCCACGAGAAAACTAAACACGTGCCCGTAGTCACCGGTGCCTCCCATTAGTAGCCGCGTGAGTCCGCCCAAAAGAGCCAGACCTAAAACTCCAGCCCCGAAGAGCGCCCATGCCCGGGCTCGCTTCCCCAACCCCTTCAAGATTGCGCGATCAGAAAGCTGACCCGCCACCAACAAGCCCGCCGCCAACAACATGGCCGGGGCGAACAGGAATAATTTGGCGCGTAGCACCGGCACCAATACGCAGGTCACAGCCACGACCAAAGGCAACACCGCAAACCGACGCCTTTGGAAGGGAGACTCCCCAGTGCGCAAGAACCAACCTGTTAGCACGACGAGCTCCAAGGCGACCACAAAACCCATCGCATGCCATGTGGCCAAAGCTCCGGATAGACAAACAGCCGAAACTAGGAGGCTGACCCTTCCGTCCGTGCGCATGGTGCGCGCCAGCAGCCAAAGGTGTCCCATATACAGCGGCAACGACAAGTCCTCGCGGATCAGAATCACCCCAAGGGTGCGATAGCTGAAAGGCTGAACTAGGTACAACGCCGCTGCGAAACAGCCCCAAGGCAGTGCACGCCAAGGGCTGGCGTTCTCTTCCCCCGGGCCTCCGCGGGCCAACTCATAGGCCAGGCCAAAGACCCCGCCCGCCGCCAATGCGGCCACCAGCGCCATGAACTTCAAAGCGAACACATGCAGCGGAGTATCCCCACCAAACCAGCCGTAAGCCCAAGCCACCAGGTACTCCTGCCCCACGGTAAACATGGCCGGTACATCCGCCGTTTCGGGGTAGCGGATATTGGGCTCTTCGCCGAAATTTTCCGGAGTGCCGCCAGCCTCAACGATGCGCTCGGTCAGGTAGTACAGAAGCCCCGGATCACTCCGCAGCATGCCGTCAGGGGTTTGAACGTCAAACTCCGAATCGGCCAGGGCAWAGTGCACACGCACCCAAGTGCCGCAAGCGATGAATACCAGGGCCAAGGCCAAGGCCCCGAGGCCTGCAACCCAATTACTTTTGCCCGACCCGGAAGGGACCTGTTTCTCGTCTGTGGCTTGCATCGAAAGCGAGTATAGCGTGACAGCCGCAATACCAAAGGGCCTGTTTCTGACACGTACAAGGCCAGACGCAAGCCTTAGGCCTTCTGGTTGGCTCAATACTGTGAATCCGGAGCCATTGCCATCCCGCGCCCCTCCCCAATTCAACGCCTTGAAAGCGAAAACGGGCCTTCGCGGAATCAATCACCCTAGTCGGCGCTTGGATTGCTCGAACGGATACGTGGATTGCCGCCCCGCCTCTTTCCCAGCATGGAATCCACTCGGAAGTGCCCGCTTCCCGCAGGTTCGAGCTCTGTGCCTATGAAGTCGTTCATGACCAAAAGGATCTGGAGGAAGGATGCGAACCGGTCTTCGGGAACCAACTTGCTGCCGTTCAGTCTCACGTTCATCGAAGCCAAGGCGATGGCTGTCTCGGAGGAATACTCGAATTTGAAACGAGTGGTGCGTTCAACCTCGTCTAGGAACTGCTTCAGACTAAGAAGCGATTGGCCAGCTGGGTCCTCAAACGAAAGCAGATATCCGTCCACTCGCTGGTGAATATGGACATTTCTGTGCCCTTGTGCAGGCAAGCTTGAAGTGCAGGAAGCAACGAAAAAAGCCAGTGCGGCTAGGGGGGCGATATTCATGGCCCAGCAGACTCAGTTCCCGCCGCAAACTTCCCCAATGGACCAGAATCATCGAGCCACGCTTTCCCCTGGAGACAACCCCCCACAGCTACCCGTATTGCCCCTCGAGCGGCCCAATTCCAACCTTGTTCTAGTGGAAGGTGAGTACGAGCGGGAAATCGAGGCTGCCCAGCATGCCATCCCCGGCAAATACGGCCCAATGGGTGAGGGGATCTGCCGAATGGACCGATAGTAGGAGCATGAAAATCCTTCCGCTTGTTGCCTGTTTGATTCTAGGTTCGACTTTGCCCGTCGCGGCGTTTGGAGCAAGCTCTGGGCCAGGCGCAATGGGATCCCAGGGGACAGAAGTAGACCCGCGTGGGGAGCTGGCTCGGCTGGCCGTAGAGCTGGCCGCCCTAGACCTCGATGACGAATCAGGCCAGCGCTCAACGCTCAAGCAACAAATAGGCAAGCTGATGGAGGCCATCGGTGGTGTGAGTTCCGATCGCGAGGCAGTTGCGCTTATTCGAAGCGTGCTGGAACAACACTCCCCCGCAGCGTTGCCGCTCTTTGAAAAGCGGGAACGTGAACGCCAGAGGCTCAACACGCGCTTCAGTTTGCAGAACATTCAGACCGCGCTTCTGCAATATGCGGACAGAGTAGGACGGCTGCCCTCCACAGCCGAAGGTTTGCTCGCGCTGATGGAAGCATTGCATGACAACGAGCCTTTGCTTCATCCGGGCATGGTTCGAGATGGCTGGGGGCAAGTGATTCAGTACAAACAAACCCAGGACATGGAGTTTGAGCTGCGCTCGATCGGGCCCGATGGAGAATCCAAAACAGATGACGATGTCATCGCAGACCAGTCGGGTTTGGTGGACTCAACAAAGGAAGCGTCCGAGCCTTCACCCTATTCGGTGAGGATCACTTCTGGTAATGACAAGTTGGACCGTTTCACGTTGAGCCCTGGAGGAAAAATCCTGGCCTACCGCGTCAAGCGTGGCGAGCAGGAAGCCATAGGCACCATGACCGGCGAGCACAAATTGTTCGACAGGGTTTCGTGGCCGCAATTCACTCCCGCGGGTGGGCACGTTGTATACACCGCGGAAACGGATGATAATCACTACCTTGTGGCGGATGGAAAGCAGCACCCCATCAATCCGCCCCTCTATGACGACTGCCGTTTAGTGGAGGATTCCCCGTTCTTTGGCGTTCCTGTACTCGACGCTAAAGATGGAATCTATTGGGTCATTGGCAATGGTGAATGGATCCAGGGAGCGAATGAGCTCAACGGTGAGATTCAAAGCCACAAGCCGGYTTTTGATGACGACCATCGTTGCCTGGCTGTGCGTTTCAGAATCGGMAAGAARTGGTTCATACAAGACAAGGGAACGCTCAGTGAAGGRCATCGRTGGGTCTCCCAACCCGTGCCGCTTCCCGGCGGAGGGCAAGTCAGCTACCGCACCACAACCCTCACCCAAACCCGGGTGATCGCGGCCGGAAAAGTGATTGGAACCCATGATTGGGCCCGCGATCCGGTGTTTTCCGCCGACGCCGCGCATGTGGCCTACGCAATCAACGACGGCGGTATACGTGGAGTCGAGTATAAAAAAATCAGGGAGCTGGACCGCAGTAGCAGGGGCAATCGCTTTCTGCTGGACAGCCCAGCCTACGACCTGGGCAGTTACCACATGGTCTACGACGGCGCGGTGGGACCTGCATTCGCCTACGTGCGTGACCCGATCATGAACACGGCCGGAACCAGCATTGCCTATGCCGCCAAACTGGGCGAGGACCGATGGGCGGTGGTTCAAAATGGACGGGTTGGCGACGTTTACGATCGAGTCCGGCTCCTCATGTACAGCGGGGATGGTTCAACGCTCGCCTATGTTGTCTGGAAGGGAGATGAAGCCTTCCTAATGYTAGGCAATAAACGATCGGGTCCCTTCACCAGCCTGGAAACGATCAAGACCGGATCCGGAGACAGCTTTGCTTATGTAACAGTGGACGCCAACCGCAAACGCACGTTGTGGGTGAACTCTAAAAGCTCAGGGCCCTACGACTTTGTAAACAGGGTGCGATTCTTGGCCGATGGCAAGAAGGTGATCGCGGAAGTCGACCGCGGTGAGCAGCACGCCATGTGCATCGACGGCAAGGTCCGATATTGGTTCGATGACATCCTGCGCGAAGTTTTCGGCCCCGAAGAACAAGTCATTGCCTACGCAGGCCGACGGGGTGATTCATGGCACATGGTGGTCGATGGCGAGCTCAGTCAAAAGTTTGATTCACTCACCAAGCCCGTTGTCTTAGGGGGCGGCCGCGTACTCTACGTTGGCAACCTTGGAGGCGAACGCGCGGACTACGGGGATGGCTACTCGGCTGGCGAAGGCTTGACCAATCATTTGGTGACGCGAAACTCAATTGGATCCCCCATCCGCACAGAGGGAAGGATCCAAGTCAGCCCGAATGGTCAGCGCGCGTTCCTCGCATTGCAACGCGAGGAAGGACCCGAACTGACGGTCGAAATCGGCGATGATTTTGCACTCTCCAAGCCCCTTCCTAGCACATACGCGGTTTTTGATCGCAACAACCGATTGGTAATCGTCCAAGAGACTCGGGAGTGGACCCGGCTCGTCACTGACAGTGTCACGGGTTCGGCATTTGACGACCTGTACATCATGAACAGTGACTCCTCCAATGCTCTGCTTTGCTCGGTGACCGAAAAAGGAAAGTCGGCCTACATGCTGGGCGATAAGCTCACTCCGGCGTTTGCCGAGTTAGACGACCATGCTCTTTCCCCTGACGGTGAATCAATCACTTGCCGCGGGAGCGACGGCCGTGGTTGGCATCTAATCATCAACCAATGGAGCGGCCCCGTTTACGATCAAATTTTCAATCCCGWATTCTCCGAGGATGGGCGTTGGGTRCTCTGCGCMGCGCGCCAGGGCGAYCAGCTCTATGCGCTGCGCATTGCGGTTCCAGAGTGACCCTTCGGATTCGTTGATCTGTTTTGGTCCCTGTTCTACTTCGGCCTGCGCGAACTGGTAACCTTCTGGTCAACCGTGAGATCCTCCGCCCTTGAAACAATTACCCTGCCCCAGGAAATCGAACGGGGCGTCATGGCTTGCCAACAAGCTCCGAACCCCTGTGCTGTGACCAGGAAGATCTGGGTCCCTGCGGGCTCCCTTGATTCGCACAGGCAGAGTCGTATTCACTTTCTGAGGCCCGGCTCGCGTGCTTGGCAAGCTCATCAATAATGAATACACCGGGCGATGAATCTAGCCTGGACCTACGGGTCCTTGATCTGTTTGAGCAAGTCATCGAACTGGCTGAAAGCGAGCGAAGCGCCTGGCTTGACGAGCATGGTTCTGACCCTGTAACGCGCGCAAGGGTCGAGGCATTGCTGGCTCGTGACGCGGCAGCCAACCTGTCGTTTGATCCACCCAGCGCGGTGCAATTGGGAAACTTGATCGAGACCGGTGGCAACCACCGACGACGAATCGGGGCCTACCACCTGGAGTCCGTCTTGAACTCAGGAGGTATGGGAATCGTCTGGCGCGCTAGCCAAGATCAACCCTCGCGGACCGTGGCCCTCAAACTCATCCGGCAAGGATTCTCCTCGGAACAAGCCATGCGACGCTTCCGCTTCGAATCGGAAATGCTCGGCCGCTTGGACCACTCTGGCATCGCTCGAATCTACGGAGCGGGCGTTCATGTCGATGGAGAAGAGGGTTTTCAAGTGGAAACACCTTGGTTCGCTATGGAACTCGTAGAAGGCGCGCGTTCAATCACCGTCTATTCCGACGAAGAACAGCTCTCCACCAAAGCCCGTGTCCTGCTCTTTATCCAAGTTTGTGAAGCCCTCAMYCACGCACACCAAAGGGGCATCATCCACAGGGACATCAAGCCCGCCAACATCCTTGTCAACGACAGGGATGAAGTGAAGTTGATCGACTTCGGAGCGTCTTACGCAGATACCGATTTGGTGGCTCCTCTAACGCTGGAAGGCCAGCTCTTGGGCACTCTCAAGTACATGAGTCCTGAGCAGCTGGACGGTGCGCGCGAACTTTTGTCCACAGCAAGCGATGTCTATTCCCTCGGTGTGGTGCTTTACGAATTGCTGTGCAACGGCTTGCCCTTCGAAGAAAGGTCTGTGACCTCCAGCCAAGTGCTGATGGCTTCACTCAGCAGGGAAGACTTTGTTTTGCCGCGCAAAGCCAACCCCGGACTCTCCCGGGAATTGGAGGCCGTCATCCTGAAATGCCTGAAGGCTCTCTCCCAGGATCGCTATGCAACCCCCTTGGAACTTGCGGAAGACTTGCGCCGCTATTTGGCCCACGAACCAGTTCAAGCCAGCCGCGCCACTCTTTGGTACCGGGGCAAGCTCTACGCGCGCCGCTACGCGGGAATTCTGATYGCCACCGCGGYGGTTWTGGCCGTAGCTCTCACAGGGACCKTCAACAGTTTGCGGYTGGCCGAAAAATCGGATCGCAATGCTCAAACRGCCCAGCTCGCRGAACGCCGWGCGCATCTGCGAGCTGCGGGAAGCAGTTTGGCCAATGCGGATGTGGGCCACGGCCGCCTCTCCCTGGACAGCATCCCGGAGGAGCAGCGAGGTTTCCTCTGGTGGAGTTTCGACCTGCAAGTGGATTCCAGTTACAAAGTGATTCAAACGCTCTCCAACGGAACTGTCCCGGTGGCCATCGCACCTGACGCGCTCAGCTATGTGGTTGCGACGGATCGGGACATGCTTCAGGCCTACTCCCTTCAAACAGGTGCGAGCCTGTGGAAGCAAGGCGGCCGAAACCTAAACCGGGCCGGTTTCACCGTTTCGCATCCCACAGGCTTTGTATCCACTCAAAATGCTCAGGGTCTTCCTTGGAACAAGGTGCAACGCAACTGGATCATCACCGATTTGACGTTCGACTCCGGCGGCCAGCGCTTGCTGCTCTCGTCCAGGAGACAACTGTTTCCGCTGGACCCCAACCGTGATGGCGAATCAGCCAGCCCTACCAAACAATTGCAATCCCGGATACTCAGCGCACGGTCTAGTTCTGACTATGGTGTACGAGCGATTCTCTTCGCAGAAGGCCTTGGGCTTCACCTCGAAGTGGCGAATTCAACAGCCGACGCATTCGAAACGATCGAGCTCG
>JAESRM010000346.1 GCA_016764635.1 Planctomycetota bacterium | reverse complement strand
AGTGTACGAGGTTCGGAGGCTCAGAAACTTGACGAGGATTGCCCTCACCGAGGAGGGGATCGCCGAGGAAGGGGGCTTACCGCAAGTTCACTTGATGGTCGGGCAAGGGAGTGAGCGGGCTCTGAACAGCCGGCTTCCTAGTTCAGGTCGTGTTTACAAGAAAGGTTTCCTCCTGTATCCCGATGGGCAGTTGGGAGGGGTGAAGGTCCGCTACCGTGGGGACTTTGGCTGGCACTGGGCTTCCGATAAAAAATCCTGGCGGGTCAAAACGCCGAAGGATCGTTTGTGGGGCAACATGCGAGCCTTTAACTTGGTGATTCCGAAAGGGGTCGCAATGGTTGAGGATTGCCTTGGGTATTGGCTAGCAAGGGAAATGGAGTTGCTGGCACCTGATACCGACCTCGTGGAACTGGTCGTCAATGGCAAGGGGCGAGGGGTCTACACGCTTGTGGAGCAACTCGATGAATTGGTCCTTAGGAAGAACGGACGCATGCCTGGGGACTTGTATGCGGGGGAATTGATTGGGCGGGACTCTCATTCAGGAATCCTCAATCTAATTTTTGAGCAACCAGGCCTTTGGGAGAAAATTGCAGCAAACAATCACTTTGACCTCGAATCCAATGCCCCGATGGCGCGCTTATGTGAGCTCTTGCAAGATCCGGCCAGCCGATCGAATAGCATCGAGCTGTCTAAGCTGGTCGATGTGGAAGCCTTTGGCAGATTCGCCGCCTTTAGGGTGCTTACCCAGTCGAAGCACTTTGATCAAGCTCACAACTGGAGGCTCTTCTATGACCCTTGGAAGTGTCGGTTTGAGCCGGTCGTGTGGGACACGGTTCCCTGGCACCGAGATTGGATGCCTGCAAGCGGTGCTGAGCCCTACCGGGAACCCCTGTATTCCTCGTTGGATAACCGTTTGGCCTTGGACCCGCAGTACCGAATTGCGTTGGACCGGAGCCTCCATTCCTTCTACGTGAACGGCTTAAGGGACCGGCTTTTAGACAAGTACGACGAGCTATGCAGGGACAGTGAATTGGCAGTCAGACGGGATCCCATTGTGAGCTATAAGCTCGCGGAGATTCATGAGCCGCAACAGGTGTTTGATTACCGTGCAGTCGCTCGAAAGAGGATGGTCTCCCTATTCGATTTTTTAGAGGCAAGGCATGTGTCTGACCCTCCTCTTCTTGGGATAAGCCAACTGGATGCAGAGCCAGGGTCGCAGTCCTGGAGGATCGCCATTTTTGGACGGAGGGCTGTGGAGGGAATTCGCCTTGAATTTGAATCTGAGTTGGTAGGCCCAGTGCAAACTGAACTCACGTACGGCACTCCCAGCGGACTTCACCGGGTAGACACCTCGGGTGCCACCATTGTTCGCGGGAGGACATTGGATATTCAAGTGCAGCTAATCGGGGGGATGCACTACAAAGCCAACCCCTACTCACGTTCGTTTGCAGACCGGGGCGAGATGCTAAATCAAACGGTGAGCTTTGACGTGGTCGTCCGGTCTGCTGGAAAAACCCTTCGGGGGATACGCTGCATGCCATTACTTGCGGGTGGGGAACCGGTGTCTTTACCTTTGAGCGACAGCCTCCCGATGTTTGAACATGCGGATGACATAAATGTCCTCGCCACGCAGCCAAGCACCGAAATCCTAGAATGGTCAGGAGATGTCCATGTTGCATCTGACTTGCATATTGAGCAGGCCTTGCTGATTCGAGCAGGCACAATCATTCGAATGGATCCGGGCGTTTCCGTACTTGTGGAAGGGCCGGTCCTCGCTCTGGGGACTGAGGGGCGGCAGATTCAAATCAAACCCGCAGGGACGGAGTCTTTGCCGTGGGGAACTTTTGCTATCCGCGGCCCTAAGGCCGATGGGTCACTGTTTGAATGGGTGAACTTTGAAGGAGGCAGTGGCAAAAAAACGCCGTTGGCTGAATTCAGTGCAATGTTCTCCATTCACTGGGCTAAGGGCGTTCAGGTGCGCAACTGCTCATTCAAGGACAGCAAGATCGTGGACGATATGGTTCATGGTGTGTATTCAGAGATCCTGTTCGACCAATGCCTCTTCCAGAACTCATTGGCGGACGGTCTTGATGTGGATATCAGTCGCCTAACCTTGAAAAATTGTACATTTATAGATTGCGGAAATGATTCTGTAGACCTGATGACCACCGTAGCGGTCGTGGAAAACACCCAATTTTTGCGTAGCTTCGACAAGGGAATTTCGATTGGCGAGAACAGCACGCTGTTCGCAAGAAACTGCCGCTTTGATGCATGCGAGATCGCGCTTCAGAGCAAGGATGACTCCCAAGCAGCGATCGTAAACTGCGACGTCATTAACTGCGCCGTTGCCGTGGACGCGTACAAGAAAAACTGGAGGTATCACGGTGGTGGAGAGATATTCCTGTACAAGTCACGGTTTCGAGGCAATGGGGAAACCCTAAGTGCAGACAAGTATTCCAGGATCGGAATCTCAGACTGTCAAACCGATTCGATAGAGTTGATTGGGAAAGGGCTTCTGGAGCTAGGGCCAGGAATGGAGTCTCAAGGAAGTAGCCGTTCTGATTGGCCTGTGAACTTGCCCTATCGGTTTCCTAGGGAGAAGAAACTACTTCAACCCATTGGAGAAAATCCTTGGCGAGGGGTGAAACTAGAACAGCGCGGCTCAGATCTAAAGGAAGCAATCCGATAGAGGTAACTGTCGCTTGAACCCCACCTTCCCCAAACCCCATCCCCACCTTGACCGTTCCCGCTGCTTCGTGTCGAATCAGCCTGTCGCTAAGTTCCGTGTCAACTTATCGGAAGCACGTCAGAGGATTGCCTAGGAGCTGACGAATTCAGTAACTGGGCAGCGGTCCTGAAGGCATCCACCAGGGGCTGGCACGCCATCGCAGGGGGGCGGCCGCTGGCGAGTTCTGACTTACTCATTGGTCATGGTGATGCTGTCGAGGCCAATCCAGCCGTTGGCGGCCTTGTCCGTGTCGGTCACATGCAGCACGACCTTTTGTCCACGTAGGTCGCTGATGTTCCAGGTTACTGGGCGCAAGCGGCCATCCCCTAAGGGTGTGAAGCTTCGAACCATTTTGCCTTCCACCAGCAATTCCACGGCGGATTTGTTCTTGGCGCAGAAGTCCAGGATCAGGAAGCTCAGCAAATCGTGCTCGACGAAGAAGGGATGGCTGGTCATCTCCAGCTTGCCACCTAATCCGCGGCTGCTCGCGACCTTGGGTGAGTAGGCGAATTCGACTCCGTGGAGTTGGGCGATGCCCAGCAGCGGAGAAGGGGTCTTTCCGAAAGTCGTGAGCCAATGCTCGCGATAGCCGCCCTCGCTGTCGAAATCATCGAAGACTTTTGTATCCGTGTTTTGTACCGAGCGAATATGATCTGCAGCAAGCCATTGTCCATGGACGATTGGAATCGTAAAGCGTAGGGTCGCTACCTGGCCGCGCCAGTATTTCACGGGCCATGAGTGGATCGGAAAGTCAGTGACTCCATCGGTCTCAGGGGTCACGCCAGCACTCTCGAGCACGACTTTTCCGGCAATGATCAATTGGGCCATGGTCCCCTTGGGGTGGGAGCTCGCAAAGCGGAACGAGATGCGATCGAAGTCGATCAGGAATGGTGGCGTATCTGCACTTTCCAAGGAGCGTTCTAGGACCAGTACGCTTTCCGTTACCGGCACCCCTTGCACCTGGAGGGCGCGTTCGCGCCCCGTGTGGCCCACCCTGCCGCCCTGGTCCACCCATTCTGAACGGGAGGTCCGATCAAAATCAAGGTGGAAGGGGTGCCGCAGCACATTACTTGGATCCCAATCCGATGCCGAATTTCGGAAGCTATCCGAGAGTTGCTCGAAGTAGTTTGCGTGGGTGTTGTTGTCCAGGAAGAGGTTAGTACCTGGAAAAACGCTGAACGCCAGCACATAACCCCGGGGCCGCCAGGTGTTGCGCGACACGATGAACTCTGGCTTGCACTCACGCATCAACTGGCGGACGCTGGTCCGTTTGCTCCTGTCCCCATGGAACTGGACATTTTTGGTGACGAGCCCTGCAGCATCCAATGCCGGGTTACGGGACTTGTAAGTTAGATAGCCTGGCTCGAGGGTCATGAGCCTGAGCTCGCTCAGATTCTGCTCGACGATCCAGTCCGCAATGTCTGAGTAGGCGATCACTCGACTTTGGTACATGGCACTACCCATGTAATGATGACGTCTACGAACCAATCCGTCGGGCAGCAGGCTGCCCGCGAACACGATTATGGCAAGGGCAATCACCAGGCGAGGCCATTGCAGGAGGCGCTCCGGAACCAAGCTCCCAAGCCCTGCGAAGGCCAAGAGAAGCAAGGAAACCACCCCAGGAGTCAGGTACCAATGGAAGACCAACGGGGGGGCGATAAACGCATAGCCGACCCACAGCACAAGGGGGTAAGCCAAAAAGAGGGCCAGCAATTTCTGCCCACGAAACAAGCGAATCCCCGCAAGTAAAATGCCTATCCCCAGGACGATGTTCAGCCAAAGGTGAGTCGAGGGGAGCATCAAGAAGATGTTGCGCTGCGCTTTGAAGGGCTCCCAAACCAGCGAGAGTTGCGTTTGCGCCGAAGCCTGCAGGTAGTTCCCGACGGTCGTGTCACCCATTTTGGCTCCCAGGGTGTTTGGCAGCACGCTTCCAAAGTACTGCCACGCGAATAAGAGCCAGGGAGTCACGATCAGGGTCGCAATGATTCCGGAGCGCCAGGGGATCCTGCGTCGGTGCAGCGCAAGCCCTGTGAACAGTAAGATCGCAAACAAGGCCGCGTCGTACCGGGTCAGGAATGCGAGTCCGGTCAAAACGCCAGCTAGCGTATCGCGACCCTTCAAGGCGGCAAAGCCCGATCCCATGATCAAAGCCGTAAGCAGGGTAGTTTCGAGTCCCCAGTAGCTGTAGACCTCGGTCGAACCGGCCATGATCATCAAAGCGAATAGCAGGCCGGCAATGGGGGAGTTCAGGTGACGGAGAATGCAACCGCCTATGACGGCGACCGCTCCCCAGCCGGCAGCAAAAAGCAAACCTGCGAAAGTGGGGATGTCAGCACCTAGTGCGCCAAAAAGCGCCAAGACCCCAACATGCAAGGGGGAGGTCGCTCCGAACACCCGCTCGCCTGGGGTAAACACGTAGCCAGCACCTTCCGCAACATTGGCAGCATAACGGTAAGTGATGAATGCGTCTTCAAACACGAACCCGGCAAGCGAGTGGTGGAGCAGCCAAGCTCCGCAGATGGCAATTCCCCAGAGGACGAGCAGTGAAATTTGCTTCGGCAAAACCGAAGGGGTCGCCTGTTTGGGTCGCGTGTTCGATTGTGCAGAGTCGGTCGGCATTGTTGCGTGGCGTTGGGTATGGGCTTGTAATTTAGGGCCACAAATCCAAGTGCATCAGGGGCTTGGAGGTGGGGGGATTCCTTTTGGGTCGCAATTCACTCCATGGGCTCGTGTAGGCAAGGCTGTCCTATCCATGCGGTGGCGTGCAGTAATATGGGGTGCATGATAAGCCTAAGGGGGCCGTCGACAGAAGGTGGGCACTGCGATTTGTGTCGTTTCAAGGTATCCCGAGTCTTTTCGTGAGAAGTTCCCCTGCAGCCAGGGGCGAAAAGGTCCTATTCGCGGGTGATCCGGGACCCAGGCTCCGACGCCTGGAAGTCTTATAATCACCGCGCAAACCAACACCGTCGACTGGACCGACGACCTGCTTTGGCGCAGGGCATTGAGTTTGGTTCGCAGGTAGGGGAGTTCATGAAGCCGGGGGCGCTGCTTGCAGTGCCCCCCGGCTTCGTTGTTGGTTACTGTGTGAGCCAAGCGGGCTTATGCTGGTGATTCCGGATCGGTATTCTATTGGGGAGGGGAATTCAACCCGACTCTCATAAGGACTGGACTACCAAACGGGGTCAGGCCAGTTCCGCCAGGAAACGCCGCTTTTTTCTGGAACGGCGTAGGCGCAACCCATCATAGCACCTAATTATGGGGGGGGGCGAGTCGCCTTGCTCCGAAAAGGAGGGGCGATCCTTGGCGAAACCCTCTATGTTCGACATGCCCTCCTAGCGATGAAATCTGTAGCCCCCACACCCTGGCCCTAGATTATGATTAAGATTCTACTTGTTGCGCTTACTACTCCTCTCGTATTTGCGGCCCCCAGTCGTGGTCAAAACCCAGAGACGGAGTCCCTCACACTCACCGGTGCACTGGTCAGAACGCAGGTGACGAACGGTGGGGTGACGAAGAAAGCTCCCAGTTATGTTTCGCTCCTCCCGCGTCCTGCTTCTGGAGTCGTGCAGTTCCAGGTTTCAGGCGTGAACCCGCTGTGCTATGAGGTCGATCTATCGGATTCCGCAGTGCAGGGTGGATTTGCGAGGATCTATGAGCGCGAGAGTGACTCGTATCCCCTTTGGAATGCGGGCATGAACTACCGCGATGGCAATGGAATGGAGAGAGGGCCCGATTGGTTGGAGATTCGATGCGACATGCTGGGCGCATGGATTGTCGGAAGGGACACGCTCGTCATTGACTATGAGGATGACATCGCGGGTGGACCCGGTCCATGGGGTGCGGAAGGTGTTCACCGTCGTAGGTACATCTATAGGCTACAAGGGCGAGCCATGCAGTTACAGGTGATAGACTTAGATGAGGATATTGATGGCGTTTCCAACTATACCGGTTTTTTCTACGGCAAGACCGCAGGTACTGAAGACCCAAAACGAATAGAAATGCTGGGCACTCTGGCGAGTCCTCTCATTGCTTTTGATGGCCCCGCGAATTCCAAATGGTTCATGGGGAATTGTATCGACCTATTCCAGTCGGGTACGACGCAGTGGTTCTTGAGGAGTATTCCGATCCTCACGGCGGATACGATTGATTATGGAATGAATACCTTCAACAGGTATCGGGCAAACAGTAACGGGGAACTGAACTCCCCTGTGAACGATACGATGACCGTGTGTGTTTCTCAACGGATTGAGGATTGCTTTATTCGCTCGGCATCCACGGGGTCGCCCTATCGTGATTTCGTTTCCAGACGCATGGTTGCCCTTTTTGGTGCGCCGACAACAACGTGGGCCAAGTATGAGGAGCACCTTGATCAGTACGGGGAGTGGGGGATGGATGACATAATTGTCTACGTCTTCAATTATTGGTCTTCTTCGCCCGCAGATCACCTCGGCAAGAATGTTGGCCCCGATTGGTATCCGGCCAATGACGAAGGAGCTTTCGTGTCGCTGGTCGCTAAGGCTACCCAGCTGGGATATAATTTCGGTGCGCTCATGAAATTTTCTGAGTTCAACCCGGCGACAGGACCTCCCTCGTTCAATGTCATCTCTGATTTTGCACGTGATTCTTTTGGTGCTATAAAGAACGGACTTCAGAACAATTTGCCCTTGTTTGGTACAGCTGCACAGGGCGTGCATTCTGGGCGCGAGCATCAATTGGTCAGATCAAATTATGGGATTTCGTGCGTATACATTGACGTCATGACCTATGCCAGTCCCTCGAAAGGTGGAGATGGGGATCATGTGGATCAATTCGCAGGAAGCCCTCAGGGCAAGTCATTGAAGGAATGCATCGTGGAGCAAAAAACCTGGTTCGATGAAGCAAGAAGGATTACTGAAGGGCCTCTCCTCGGCGAGGGGTCGGTCTCCAGCGCAAACTCTAATATGGAGTGGCTGTGGGGTGGATACGTCGACAGCGTGCAGCGTGTGATCAATACGGGTGCGAATCAGCGGGCATTCCAGATATCAGCAAGCAACCCCAGAGCGATTACCCGTTGGCCAGTGATTCCTGAGTTTGAGTTGTTCGCGGCCAAGCCCTTGCAAGCAAATCACGGCAACGGTTTCTACGATCGTTTCTTTGGACCTTTCGATGGGGCGAATTTTGTTAAGCCCACCGGGGCTCCGCTGAATCCGGTCAATCCCGCAATGCACGACCGCTACCGGGTATACGAGATCACTTACGCGCACACCCCCTACGTGACTGCAAATGGACCGGGTGATGGGCCTTCCAATGGCAACCAGGTTTTGCTTCCTCAAGTGATGCAGGAGTACTACCTTTTGGTGGAGCTATCCAAGCGGTACTTCCGCATGCCCATCCAGGACCTCAAATACGAGTATGGTGGCATGCTCCAATCCTTCGAAGAGATCTGGGCGATCACCGAGGATACCCTCGCGTTTCGGGACCCCAAAATTCGGATGGACTATGGTTCGCTTGTGATTTATGTGAACCATTCGGCCTCTAATTGGGCAGTTCCCAACATTGCCGGAGTGGACTACACGATTCCTG
>JAESRM010000274.1 GCA_016764635.1 Planctomycetota bacterium | reverse complement strand
ATGGGAGAAAGCGGGGACTTTTGCTACGGCACCGTATCCCCGGTTAGCTTGGTGGTCACTCGGGCGCGGTGGCCTTGCGGACCAGGTCCTTCTTGAAGTAGCCGGAGGCCATGCCGGCGTCGACCACGAGGCCCTGGGCATTGATGCCGGAGGAGCGCGGGGAGAGCAGGAACAGGGCCGTCGACGCCACCTCTTCCGTGGTCACGCCCTTGCCGCGCAAAGTGGCTTGTTCGCCGTACAGGTAGGCGTCGGCGTAGCCGGGGATGCCAGCGGAGGAGCGCGTCTTCAGGAGGCCGGCGCGCACCGAGTTGACGCGCACGTCGCTCGTGGTTCCAAGGGACTGGGCCAGGAAAACCACGCTGGAATCCAGAGCCGCTTTGATGGGGGCCATGTAGCCGTAGTTCTCCGCCGCCATGGTCGTGCTCGAGATCGAAATGGTCACCAAGGACGCGTCGTCGGCCAGGCAAGGGCGCAGGGCATTGGCTAGTTCCACAAAGGAAAAGCAGGAGACCTGCATGGCCGCCAGGAAATCAGCGCGCGGGGTTTCCACGAAGGGTTTGAAGCCGTCCTCGTAGTTGGCGAARGCGATCGARTGCACCACGCCGGCCAGGGGCGCGAAGGCTTTTAGATCTTCGCCTAGCTTTTGGATTTGAGCCTCGTCGCTCACGTCGCAAATGAACACGGGGCTGTCACCGACTAGTTTTTTGATCGACTCGCGGCGCTCTTCCGTACGCACGCTGAAGATGGGCAGTGCGCCCGCTTCCTTCAAACCCTTGGCAATGAAGTGCGCCACGCTGCGCTTGTTGGAAAGACCCGTGACGAGCACGTGTTTGCCGATTAGATCGAGGAAGTCGTTGGCGGAGGTCATGGGATCAGTCGGCGAGGGCYAAAACGCAGGTCAAGCGTGCCACCAAGCCTTCGGGGCCGGTGACTTTGGCGCGGATGTAACGCGCGTTGGAAAGGGACTCGGTGAGCTCGACGCGGGTGGTGAGTTGCATGCCGGGCTTTACCATGCGGCGGAAGCGCGCGTCCTCGACCTTGGTCAGCACGGGCATGCCGCCGGTCAGGCCTTCACGGTTCTCGGTGGTGTAGATTAAGAGCGCGCCGCTCTGGAAAATGTGCTCTTGGATCAGAACCCCGGGCAGGATCGGATTGCCGGGATAGTGCCCGCGGAACACGTCCATGTCGGGCTGGGCGGTCCACTGGGTCTCGAGCCAGGCGATGCCCTTGTCGTCCGTGCCGCTGCCCGTGACCTGATCTACGAACAGGAACGGGTCCCGGTGGGGCAGCAACTTTTCGATGCCTTGGCGGTCGAGCTGTAACATGGTTTACAGGCCTCCGGTGACTTCCAAAACGGAGCCGGTGATGTACGCGGCTTTGTCGGAAGTCAGGAACAGCACGGCGTCGGCCACCTCGTCGGGTTTGCCGAAGCGGCGCATGGGCACGGTGCTCTTGTACTGTTTTTTGAGCTCGGGATCCAAATCCGCCAGCAGGTCGGTTTCGATGAAACCCGGGCTGACGCAGTTGACGGTGATTTTCTTGCGCGCCACTTCTTTAGCGAGCGAGCGCATGAGGCCCACCTGGCCAGCTTTCGAAGCCGCGTAGTTGGCTTGGCCCGCAAAACCCATACGACCCGAGGGCGAGGTCACGAAAACGATGCGTCCATAACGTGCGCGCATCATGTTCAGCACGGCAAATTTGCTCATGTAGAAGCCGCCGCTCAGATTGACGTCGATCACCTTTTGCCAGGCGCCCTGTTCCATGGTGGCTGCCAGGTTGTCGATACGCAGACCGGCATTGTTCACCAGGGCGGCCACTGGAATGTCCTCCAGGTCGTGCCAGAACGCGGCGCAGGCGTCGTGGTCGGAAACGTCGAACTTGTACAGGAACAAGCGCTCGCGCGCGTCGCCCACCGTTTCGCGCAGCTCGGCAGCGGCCTCTTCGTTGCCCGCATAGGTGCAGTGCACGCGCGCGCCTTCGTTCAAGTAGGCCAGCACCATGGCGCGGCCCAGGCCGCGGGTGCCGCCGGTGATGACGACGTGTAGATCTTGGAAACTCATTTGAAGTCCGGGGCTAGGGCAGTAGGGACGCGAGGCGCGTATCGACTTTGTGGGCGCAGATAGCACCATAGTTGGCGGCTCCGAGCCAGCCGGACATGATGATTCCCACCGATCCGGTGTGGTACAGGCCTTCGATCTCTTCGGCCAGGCCCATGGAGTAGCGCAAACCTTCGAATTTTGTACCGAAGGACGTGCCGCGCGGGTGGTCGGTGTAGAACTGGAAGGAGAGTGGCGTTGAGCTTTCCACGTGCGCGATCTTCTTTCCGATGCCGGGCAGGTAGCCGGACAGGGCTTGGATCGTGTCCTGCTCCAAGCGCTCTTTGTGGCTCGCGTAGCTGGATTCATCCAGGGCGGCCCAGTCCTCGAAACGCGCGTTGGTCGAAGCCACKATCGTGTAGCGGTCGCTRCCCGGCCGGCCCTTGGGATAGTAGAAGCTATAGGTGCGGCTCTCCCCGTGCAGGTCGCACAGGGCGTGGGAGTCGAACGTTTCGCGGGATGACGTGAAGAACAGGTCGCTCATCCAGGGCAAACTTTCCCCGGCGCGCAGGCCCAGGTAGACCTGGCAGGAGGACGTGTTCAGGCGCACGCCCTGGGCGCCCGCGCGGAAATCGTCGCTGAAGTGTTCCCAGCCCACCAGGTCGCCCATGGTGGAGAGCAGGTTGGCGTTGGAGATCACSACSCCGGCTTTGATGAAGCGTTCGCCGACTCGMACGCCGGTCACGGTTTTGTTCTCGACCACGATYTGATCCACCGACGCRCGGCCGAAAAGGTCCACKCCGCCSGCGCTCAARCAAGCGCGCATGTCCTTGATCAATCCGTCGGTGCCGCCSACRAAGGTGTACACGCCCTTGGACATGAAGTTCGAGAACACGATGCCGTAGCTGATGGCCGGGTCGTCCAGTGACGAACCGTTGGCGTAGCTGATCGGCTCCATCAGCAATCGGTGCACGTCGTTGCGTCCGGGGAAGTACTCTTCGAACAACTCGCGCGTGGTGCGCCCGTCATCGTCGTAGTAATTCATGCGCCGCAGGGTGTCGTAGAAACCCTCGACATTGGCCGCGTCGCAACCGAGCACGCGCACCAGCTTGTCCGTGAAATCCTCGCGCGTGAAGGTGGTGTCGAATTGGAATTGGGGATTGTCGAAGCGCACGCCGTCCAAGGGCACGATTTTGTTCGCGATCTCCGGGCTCCAATACTTGCGGCAGGTCTTCTTCATGCCGAAGGGGAAACCGTGCAAGGAGATGTCGAAGATGTGTCCGCCGGAGCGTTTGAACCAGGTGGCCAGGCCGCCAAAGTTGTAGTGTTGTTCGAGCACGCACACGCTACGACCCGCGCGGCCCARAATGTTGGCRGCGGTCAGGCCTCCGAGCCCGGAACCGATCACGAYCACGTCGTACTCGGCCTTGGCGTTCTTGAGCGGRTCYGMRGYGCCGGSTTTCTTGCCCGCCCGGTGGCCGGTGAAATACGTCTTGTCGCGCGGGGATTCCGTATTGGACATGGCGAGGGGGTTCTAGGAGGGGGAGGCTTGCAGGGCGTGCACGTTGGCCATTGCGATGCCGCTAAGCATAGCGCCCACGATGCCCAGGAACCCCTGATCTGTGCCCATCAGGAACAGGTTTTCCAATTCCGTGGTGCCATCCGGGCTCTTGATCGGGCTGCCATAGACCACACCGCGGGTGTGGCCGGTGAATTGCCGCACGGTGCGCGGCGTGAAGGTGTCCACGAAGACCGTGTGATCGCGGATGTCGGGGGCGAAGGGCAGGATGGCCTTGTGGCCCGCTTGCCAGGCGCTTTCCTTGGTTGCGGCGTACTCTTCGTCCGTGAAATCGAACCACTTTTGCGGGTGGGCGCGCAGGGTCAGGCGCAGGGCCGGTTCGTGCTGGGGGATTTGGTTGTCGTAATGGTCGGGGCAGCATATGACGCCGCTGCGGCTATCAAAAGCCGCTTCCGGAGCCTCGTAGATCAGGCGTTCCGTGGTGTTGAAGAAGGTGATCGTCTTGTCGTGGCCCAGATCCACCAAGGGCGTATCCAGCAGGCTGATGCACTCCACGAAGGTCATTTCGCCCGCGCATTTTTCCTCGCTGAACTTCTCTTGGAGCGCTTCGCCGCACAGGGCCATGGTCTCAACCAAACCTGCGGAGGAGAGGATGCGGCTGGCGCGGATTTCGTGGCCGCTGTCGAGCACCACGCCGATGGCCTTGCCGTTTTCATGCAGCAGCTTGGCCACGCCCTGGCGCATGTGCAGTTGGCCGCCGAGCTCCTTGTAGCGATCGCGCAACAGGGTCAGGATCGTGCGCACTCCGCCTTGGGGCCGCGCGAAACCTTCCTCGTAGAGGCTCTTCCAGAGCACCACGAAACTGCCCCATTCGATGTCGTGGGGCGTGGGGGATCCGTAGTAGAGGATCGGCAGAAGCAGCAGGTCGACCAGTTTTTCGTCGGTCAAGAATTCGGCCAAGCGGGTGCGCGCGAACACAGGCATGCCGGCGGTGGGCAGACTCGGGTAGTCGGCCAAGAGTGCGCTCAACCGATCAAAGCCGTCGATCTGGGAGGGGAACTTTTCCGCCACCTCGCTGCGCATCAACTGGAAGTCGTTGGAGAAGCGCAGTTTGACGCCGGGGAAGGCGCTCTCGGAAACCCACTGCTGCCCCAGCTTCAACGCGTCGTAGGGAATGCGCAACTGGCGCAAAATGCGCGTTAGCGGCTTTCCGCGCACGCCCTTGTCCACGTAGTTCGTGAGCGCGTGCAGGCCCACGTCGAAGGGCCGGCCAGCCTTCTTATAAAAAGAATTCAGCCCGCCCCAGAGGGCGTGCCGATCGAGTACGACCACGTTTTGGTCGTATTGGGCCAGGCGAATCCCCGCAGCGAGGCCGCTCATGCCCGCTCCGATGATGAGGGTGTCGCAGGTCGAAGGTACGGTCTGGCCCATGATCAATGAAGCTGGTTGCGAGGTGCACCGAAGTGCACCCCTGGAAAGGCGTTAGACGCCGATCTTCAGTTCTTTTTCAGCCATGAAAGGCTCGAGGTAGTTGGCGCAGCTGTCCAACGTGGCCAATTCGCCGTAGCTATCTTCGGGCACAACAACGCTGTAGCGCTTACGCAATTCCATGACGATGTCGAGGAAGTCCATGGAGTCCAGCTCGATTTGGTCGCGTAGCAGGTCGGTGTTGTTCAGGCCGTCAAGCTCCTCGTCGGGGGCGATGGTGGCGATGATGTCCTTGATAGCGAGGACGATGTCTTCCTTAGTCATCTCGTTAGATGGGGGGGTAAGGGGAGGTTTGGAGAGGGTTAGAAGGGGTTGGCCGGATCAAGCGTTGAAGCGGCCGACGACGACCACCGAGTTGATTCCGATCATGCCGAAGGAAATGTTGAGCAGCGTATTGATGCCCGAGGTTTCTTTCGGTTGGTTGAGTACCAGGCCGCGAATTTCGCAGTCCGGGTCGATGTTCTCCACGTTGATGGAGGGGTGCACCACGTTGTCCTGGAAGGACGGCAGGTTGCCGGCCAACTCCAGGGCGCCAGCGGCTCCCATGGTGTGGCCGATGTAGCTCTTGGTGTTGTTGATGTGCGTATTGGGGCAGTCGCCGAAAACGCCGCGTACCGCCGCGCACTCCTGAATGTCGCCCAGGGGCGTGGAGGTGGCGTGGGTGTTGACGATGTCGATGTCTTCCGGGCTCAGGCCAGCAGCCTTCACCGCCGCGCGCATGCACTCATTCTGGCGCTCGGGGTTGGGCAGCACGAAGTCCGTGGCGTCCGAGTTCACRTGGTGTCCGAGAATYTCGCCGTAGATGCGTGCGCCGCGGGCCAAAGCGTCATCGAGACGCTCCAGGGTGTAGATGCAGCCGCCTTCCGAAACCACGATGCCGTTGCGGTCCTTGTCAAAGGGGCGCGAGACCAGGGTGGGGTCCTCGTGGGTTCCCAGGGCGCCTTCGGCCTTGAAAGAAGCGAAGATGCCGAAGGTGTGGATGCTTTCGGAGACGCCGCCGGCCAGGGCCACGTCGACCTGTCCCAACTGCAACATTTGCGCGCCCTGGATGATGCCTAGGTTGCCGCCGGCGCAGGCGCCGCCGATGCAGTAGTGGGGGCCGGTGATGCTCAAGTTGAGCGTCACTTCACCCGCCGGGTTGTTGGCTACGGTGCGCGGGTTGTGGTGGTGCGACCAGTAGGAAAGGTCGAATCCGTACTTCGAGACCTCGTGGATCTGCTCTTCGGTTTCCACGTTGCCGTGCTCGGTGGTGCCCACGTAGACGCCCACGCGGTGGCGGCCGACCTTGTCCAAGTCCATGCCGGAATCGTTCACGGCTTCGTTGGAACAGTAGATGGCGATGGAGCCCGCGCGCGTGCCGCGGCGCAGGGCTTTGCGCTTTTGGTAACGCGTGGCTTCGAAGTCGCAGACGCCGGCCACGGTTTTGCCAAAGTGCCGAATTTCGTAGGGAACCACCCCAGAAACGCCAGCCAGCAGATTCTTGCGGAAGTCCGCAAGGTTGTTGCCGTTGGGGCTGGTGAGTCCAACCCCGGTGATCACGATGCGCGGCAAGTTAACCAAGTTTGCGGTCCTCCCCGTTCACGGGGGTCGTTGTTTCTACGGTTTCGGTGAGACCTTCAGGGTCTTCGAAATCCTCGGGGTTGAGGGCGTGGGACGGGATGTCCGTCAGCCTTTTTCCATCCATTCCAATGCCGAACTTGAGGGCGGCTTGGATCGTACGGCTGAGCATGCTTTGCGGGTCGCCCAGGGCTCCGGAAACGGAGTTGAAAACCAGCTGCATGACCGCGTCGGCGATCTCGCAGGTGGAGAGGATCGAGCGTAAGGTCAGCGCGCGCGGGTCCTTGTTGCCGAACTTGTCACTCACGTGCAGCAAGGTGCGGGACATGCCCGAGTGGAAGTGGGCGAAGGCGACCTGCTCGCGGCGGCGCAGCACCGTGGCCACGATCGAGAGCGTATTGCCGACGGGGGAGTGCACGTGGCAGCGTCGCTGGGTGTCGAAGGTGCTCATCACGGCGCCCCATTCGATCAGCTGCTTGAGCGTGGTGCTGGCGGCTCCCTGGGAGATGCCGAGCTCGGTCAGCACTTCCTTGCTGGAGAGAGGCTGGCCAGCCAGTACGAGCAAACCCCAAACCCGGCCGTGGACCTGCTTGAAGCCGAAGCTCTTAAAGAAGGCCTCAAAAGTCGTGAGGGCTTCCCTGAGCTCGGGATCGAGGCCTTGGAAGGTCTCTTGGGGGAGGGGTTCTGACTTGGGGGACATGGGAGGGGGTACGCGGCGGTCTACGCGGATTTCAGATTTTCTTGAAACCTGTGGAAAGGTTATAGGGCTCCTTAGAGCCTCTGCCTAGCCAATTCGCCTCCGAAACCCCGATTATTGTCCCCGATTCCCCTGTCAGGCCTCGTGCGAGGGGTCGATCTTGGGCAAGCGTTTGGTGAGCCAGATTCCGATCGCGCTGATCTCCTCGGGAACCACATTGTGTTCCATGGGGTAGGTGTGCCATTCGACCTCATACCCGAGCGCTAGCATGCGATCCCGGGCGGCCTCGCCCATGCCGGGCAGGACCATGGGGTCCAGGGTGCCGTGGGCCTGGAAAACGGGGGTTTTGGCGTTGGCAGGGCTGCGTTCTTCGTCCAGGTTGCCATCGCAGGCCATATATGTGGACAGCAGCATGATGCCGGCCAGGGACTTAGGGTAGCGCAGGCCCAGGTGCAAGGCGATCGCGCCGCCTTGGGAGAAACCGGCCAGCACGATGCGCTGGGCGGGGATGCCAGCCTCCAATTCACGCTCGAGCAGGGCTTGGATTTGGTCTGCGGACTTGCGCACGCCTTCTTCATCCACCCGGCGGTCGAAGTCCATGGCGAGGATGTCGTACCAGGCGGGCATGACCATGCCGCCGTTGACCGTCACGGGGATGGAAGGGGCGTGGGGGAAGATGAATCGGATGCCGTGTCCTTTGGGCAGCCCAAGTTCGCCGACCACAGGGGGGAAGTCGTGGCCTGTGGCGCCGAGGCCGTGCATCCAGATGACGGTGGCGGTGGCGGTGGTTTTGGGTTCTAGGACGACGCTGTCTAGGAGGGTGCTGGTCATGGGGCGAGGGTAGGGGATATTGGGGGCCGTGTGGCCTTGGGGTGTGGGGAAATTTGTTGGGTGTGGGGGGGTGGTGGCCTTGTAGGGAGTTAACTTCTGCGGAGGAAGTTTTCGGGATACAGATACTTCGAAGGGAGCGATTCGGGTCAGTTCACACGAAGACACGAAGGTCTAGATCCCACTCTGAAGATGAGGGAGCTAGGAACTTGTCCCCCTGTTGATAC
>JAESRM010000046.1 GCA_016764635.1 Planctomycetota bacterium | reverse complement strand
ATAATCTACAACTTTAGCTTAAAACGCCAACATATTGTTTTTTTTAAGTTTTCTAACAAATTTTCTAACAGGCCTTCTAACTAAAAATGGCTAGAAACAAGCGCAATTCACGGCAACGGCTGTCACATCAATCCGCGGATCAACTCCGCGCCCAATTGAAGTCACCGTTAGCCAGCCAGCTTTATTCGCTAGAACAACGCTTAATGCTTGATGCTGCTGCAGCAATCACTGGCATTGACACCCTGTTAGAACCCCAGCAGACCGAGTCATTTGATGTAGCCCCGATCGCCACCGCCCCTGCTGAGAGCGGTAACGGCATTGCCATCGACGAATTAACGACTTCAATTCGCGCAACCGGCAACTACATCAGCAATGAGATCCTTTTCGTTGATCATCAAGTCGTGTTGTGCCAATGGGCGGGCAGCACCTTGATGGCGACCGGACGGCCATCGCTTTCCTGTGTGCCCCTGTAGACGATGCCCATGCCGCCACGCGCGAGTTCCTCGGTGATCCGGAAAGCGCCTAGTCGCATGCCTGCCAGGCTAGAGTCGAGTTCCGTAGCACTGGGAGGTTCCAGGAAGTCACTCTCGACGGGCGTGTTGAGTAGCTTCTTAATCTGCTGGAGCAACTCTAGGTCCTCGCCGCACTCCGCGACGAGGTAGGCTTCACGATCCTCCGGTTGAAGGTCCTGGGCTGCGTCAAAGATGCGGTAGATTTCGTCCCAGTTCATAATTAAATTTGTGTGCGGAGCCAGGCTCGAACGGCTTGCATGCGGCGCTCGAGGGTTCGTCTCTGAATGTTGAGGATGGTAGCGATCTCGTCGACCTCGACGCCGGCGAAGAAACGCAGTTGGATGGCGCGTGCCATGATGGGTTGCTCCACTTCCAAGCGCTGCAAGGCGATCTCAAGCTTTTCGAGGTCGACCCCACGAACTTCAAAGTGGCGCGCGATGTCGTCCATGTCCATCTCGACCCGGTTCAAGTCCCGCTTGATGGCGGTCTTCTTGCGGTAATGGTCGAGCAGGATGGTGCGCATGACCCTTGCGGCTGAGAGAAGAAAATGTTCATTGCTGTCCCATTCGCATTGGCCCGATTTCTTCAAGCGCACGAAGGCTTCACCGATCAAAGCGGTGGCTTGCAAGGTGTGCGCAGGACCTTCCTTAGCCATGGACCACTTTGCTCGTTGGTGCAATTCCACAAATAGGTCGGCGAACAACTGGTGGAGTTCGGTTTCGTTTGAGCCGCTTTGCGCAGCTGCTGCGTCAGGCGAAGCAAGTGTTTCGCTTGTTTCCGAGTGGAAATCGGGCCCCTCACCGGGAGTGAATGGGGGGGGCGTCATATGGTCGAGTACACCACGGAATCACCGAATACGCAAGGTTTGCGGGCGTTTGGGTAAGGCGTTGTTGGGTAGCGAGAGTGGGCCCGGATAGGGCCTTTAAGCCTTATCACGTATGTTGCACGGCCGTCCGCCACAAGTTTGGCAGAAATATTAAGATCGGCACCAGGTTCAGAGATTTAGGCTATTTGGAGGCGGTAAATGATGCATGTGAGGATGTGTGGGGATTCCTCTGCACTTGGGCGCCGCGACTTATTCGACCTGCGGGCCAGGCGTCTTTAGGTTGATGATCGACTTGCCGCGCGAGTGCCCGGTATCGATGAGTGCGAGCGCGTCCGGGACTTCAGCGAGAGTGAAAGTGTTTCCGATGACCGGGCGGAGTTTTCCCGCATCGATGAGGTCTTTGAGGCACTCCAGGTCCCGGCGCGTGGTTATCGAAACGTAACGTTTGAGTGTCTGGCGGATGAAAGGGGATAGCAGGAGCGGTTTGAAGAGCCGCACCAGGAATCGCAAGCCTGTGGCACCGGTTCCGCTGTTTGCGATATAGGTGCCCCTCTCTTTGAGCGCCGCGCGACAATCCGCCAGGTCGCGGTTCTCCACGTTGTCGAAGATCACGTCGAAGCGCGCTCCGTCGGCCGCAAAATCCTGGGTGTGGTAGTCGAGGACCTGGTCCGCGCCGAGCCCTAGAACCATGTCCGCGTTGCCAGCGCTGCACACGCCGGTCACCCGGGCGCCGTAGCTCTTGGCGATTTGCACTGCGAAGTGTCCGACGCCGCCAGCGGCCCCATTGATCAGGATGTCTTGGCCGGGCAGGAGCTGGCCGGCGTCTCGCAGCCCGTGTAAGGCCGCCAATCCGGAGGTCGGAACGGCCGCGGCCTCTTGCAGGCTCAACGTGGTGGGTTTGAGGGCGAGGCGATCCTCTTCCACTACCGCGTAGTCCGCACAGGCGCCTTCGCAGGTTCCGAAGACCTGGTCGCCAGGCTGGAAGTGGGTCACGTCCTTACCGACCGCGTCGACAACGCCGGCCACGTCGAACCCGGGAACCCGGTTCTTGGGCCTGAACAGGCCGGTTGCTATGCGCACGATGCCCGGTGAACCTTTCACGCACATGCAATCGCCCGCGTGCAGGCTGGCCGCATGGACGCGGACCAGGATCTGGCCCGCTGCGATCGTGGGGATGGGGATTTCGCGGACGCGGAGCTGGTTCAGGGGGCCGTAGTGGTCGTGAACCACTGCCGACATGGTCGGGTTTGTGTTGAGGGTTTTCATTGGCGGTGGAGGGGGTGTTTGCGCGACAGGCTTACGCCGTAAGCTTACACCGTATGCTACACTTAGCAAGTGCCCTTCCTGGAGGCTTTTGAAGCTACCGGGGCCCACATCCCCAGATCCCCGTCTAAATCGTGGCCCAACGCCCCCCTGGAAAGAACAAAACCCGCGCGCCCCTCTCCAGGGAGCGTGTCTTGGGCGTAGCCCTGGCTCTGGCGGACGAAATTGGCCTCGAGTCCCTTTCTATGCGTCGTTTAGGCCAGGAAATGGATGTGCAGGCCATGTCCCTCTACAAGCATGTGGCCAACAAGGACGCCATCCTGGACGGCATCGTCGACATGGTGGCGGGGGAGATCGAGCTGCCGGAAGTCGGCGGGGACTGGCGGCAAGCCATGTTCCGTAGGGCGATGTCGGCCCACCGGGTTCTCATGGCGCATCCCTGGGCGACCCTATTGATCGTGTCGCGGGCGAATGTGGGTCCTGCAATGCTGCGCTACGTGGACGCGACCATCGGTTGCCTGCACCAGGCGGGGTTTCCGTACGCCCTGGCCGACCATGCCTGGAACGCCATCGATGCCCACATCTATGGTTTCACGCTCCATCAGCTCAACTTTCCGTTCCAACCGGAGGAGTATGCGGAGGTGGCCAAGGCCTACTTGCCATCCATTCCGGTCGAGCAATACCCGCATCTCCACGGGCTTTCCGTGGAGATCATCGAAGGCCGGCATGATGGCATCCAGCGCTTTGAGTTCGCTTTGAACCTCATTCTCGATGGGCTCGAAACGCTTTTGTCCGCTGTGGATCAGCCGCCCTCGGGAAGCTCGTAAGTGCCGTGTCCGCCGTCCAATAGCCGTTTCTGGCGTACCAGCTCAAGCCAAGTTTCGGTGGGGTAGCGGTCCGGGGGATGGACGCCGATGATGTCGGACTTGCGGCCGGTGCTCATGGGGCCTCCGCCCAGGCTTGACTCCGCGGCCAGGATTGTGACCTTCAGCGTCTTGCGGTAGGCCTTCATGGCGCGCTTCAGAACGGAGCGGTCCCGTTCGAGCATGAGGCGATTGCCCGAATCCCAGCCGTCGACGATCTCGGCCAGCTCCGGGGCGCTTTCGGTCTCGATCACAAGGTGAAGCTCGGCGTCGTCCTCTTCCACGACGGAGTGGTGGGTCAGGATTTCGCGGGCGGTGGCCCAGGCGCTGGAGTCCGTGGGGTCGTTCGCCAGGTCCTTGACCACTTGGATCAAGGGCAGGAAAACTAAGGTCATGTTGGGGTCGGGCATAGGTCGCATCCTTTGTGCTGGGGCTCGGGAGATGATACCCATCCCCGGAGCTTCCCGATAAAAAATCGGGGGTGGTGTGGGGTGGTTTTGGCGCTGACCGCGATGGCTTTTCTGCCCCTTATTTTCTGGTCGCGGGGCCAAAACTCCGCAAAGTGATTGAAGTCACAGACTTGGGGCCATTGGGATCTGCTCGGAGGCAAAATCCTGACCTCGAAACGTTGCGCAGGCCCATTTTTCATGGGAAAGTAGGGTCGTTCCGAAGGGGTAWTTTGGRACTGTGAGGGGGRRAGGWATGGGTCCGTGGGGGACMCGCTCACAACCGGGATTAGAGTTTACGCTTCGTCCTTGAATGGGGCAYCGCACCACTGTATGTTGTGCCTATCTTCCGAAGGGGTACTGCCAATAGTGCTTTCAGCTGCAAGGGGYCCGGTTCAGTCCGGGGCTGATGCGCAACGGTCCGGAGGGGRAATCAGACTCTGTGAGGGGGCCTGTTTTGCCCTCTGGAYCGGACTCGGACGGGRGATGATGGGGGGTTCGCAGGGAACCCCTTCTGTCCAGGGTCTTTCGCGGGGTTTGGGYGAGAATAGGGTGCTAGGAGCCCTNTTTTTGCCACTCCGGGGGACATCCACCTAACGTAANGGGAACCAATAATGTTGACAAGCGGTCCTGTTGAGACTGGCCATCGCGTCCTCCGTAGAAACGGTGAGATCACGGCTTTYGATTCGAGTAAAATCAGCTTGGCGATCACCAAGGCATTTCTCGCTGTAGAGGGTGATGCWGCRGCTGATTCGGGTCGAATTCATGATTCGGTGAAGCGCATGACGGCCCAGGTGGAGGAGCGACTGCTCGCCCGCCTGCCCGAGGATGCGGTCATCCACATCGAGGATATTCAGGATCGCGTTGAGTTGGCGTTGATGCGCGGTGGCGACCATAAAGTCGCCCGTGCCTTCGTTATCTATCGCGAAGCCCAAAACCGCAAGCGTGAAGAGGAGCAAACGATTCACCCCGAGGGCCAGCCGGTCATCGGTGTCTTGGGTGCCGATGGCGTCAAGCGCCCCCWGAATCGTCAGGCCCTGCGCGATCTGGTATTTGAGGCATGCAGCGGTTTCGACGAGGTCGATCCCGAGTACATCATCAGCGATACGACCCGTCACCTGTTCGACGGTATCAGTGAGAATGACGTCTCCAAGTCACTCGTGCTGTGCGCCCGCACCCTGGTCGACAAGGAGCCCAATTACTCCGAGGTCGCCGCACGTTTGTTGCTCGACATCCTGCGCAACGAATCCTTGGGCTTCCTGGGCCTTAAGAAAGAGGTACACACCCAGGCCGAAATGGTCGGGCTCTACGGGGACTACTTCCGCGCTTACTTGCGTCGCGCGGCGGACYTGGAATTGGTCGACGATCGMCTCAACGRTTACGACATGGAYCGCATCGTGGCGGCCATCAAGCCCGAGCGCGACCTGAACTTCACCTACTTGGGTCTGCAGACCCTGTACGACCGGTACTTCATTCACAACGCCGACGGCATTCGTTTCGAAATGCCCCAGGCCTTCTTCATGCGCGTGGCCATGGGCCTGGCGCTGAGCGAAGACAACCCCGAAGCGCGTGCGATCGAGTTCTACGACCTGATCTCCACCTTCCGGTTCATGAGCTCGACACCCACCCTGTTCAACTCGGGTACCCTGCGTCCCCAGCTTTCTAGCTGCTTCTTGACCACCATTCCGGACGACCTGGGCGGAATCTACAACTCGATCAAGGACAACGCCATGTTGTCCAAGTTCGCCGGTGGACTGGGCAACGACTGGACCCCCGTACGCGGCCTCGGCTCCTATATTAAGGGAACGAACGGATCGAGTCAGGGCGTTGTGCCCTTCCTCAAAGTGGCCAACGACACCGCCGTGGCTGTCAACCAGGGCGGCAAGCGTAAGGGCGCAGTCTGCGCCTACCTGGAAACCTGGCACTTGGACATCGAAGAGTTCCTGGAGCTGCGCAAGAACACCGGTGACGAGCGCCGTCGTACCCACGACATGAACACCGCCAGCTGGGTTCCGGACCTGTTCATGAAGCGCGTGGTCGAGGACAAGCCCTGGACCCTGTTCTCACCGAACGAAACCCCGGACCTGCACGGTTTGGTGGGTAGGGCCTTCGAAAAGCGATACGTCGAATACGAAGCCATGGCCGAGCGCGGTGAAATGCGTACCTCGCGTCAGGTGAAAGCGGTGGAGTTGTGGCGTCGCATGTTGGGCATGGTCTTCGAGACCGGCCACCCTTGGATCACCTTCAAGGACCCGTGCAACATCCGTTACACCAACCAGCACGTGGGCGTGGTGCACAGCTCGAACCTCTGCACCGAGATCACCTTGCACACAAACGAGGACGAGATCGCTGTCTGCAACTTGGGTTCGGTGAACCTTCCCATGCACGTCAACGAGGACGGACTCGACCTGGAGATGCTCGAAAAGACGATCCAAACAGCCATGCGCATGTTGGACAACGTCATCGATTACAACTACTACAGCGTTCCCCAGGCCAGGAACTCCAACCTGCAGCACCGTCCCGTCGGTCTCGGCATCATGGGTTTCCAGGATGCGCTGTACAAGCAGGGCATTCCGTACGCCTCCGAAAAAGCCGTCGAGTTTGCCGACAGCTCCATGGAAGCGGTCAGCTACTACGCCATCCAAGCTTCCACCGATCTGGCGGAAGAGCGTGGCAAGTACGAAACCTACGAGGGTTCCCTTTGGAGTCGCGGCATCCTGCCGATCGACTCGCTCCAGATGATGGTCGAAGATCGCGGCGGTTACATTCAGGTCGACAGCAGTCGTTCCTTCGACTGGGACCTGTTGCGTGAACGCGTTCAAACCGTGGGCATGCGCAACTCCAACACGATGGCGATCGCGCCCACCGCGACCATCTCCAACATCTGCGGCGTCAGCCAGTCGATCGAGCCCACCTTCCAGAACATCTACGCCAAGTCGAACCTTTCGGGGGAGTTCACCGTGGTGAACACCTACCTGATCCGGGACCTCAAAGCGCGTGGTTTGTGGGACGAGGTCATGATCAACGACCTGAACTACTACGACGGTTCGGTTCAGGAGATCGAGCGCGTGCCCGCCGACCTCAAAGAGCTGTACAACACGGCCTTTGATATGGATGCGCGTTGGCTCGTCGAAGCCGGCGCTCGCCGCCAGAAGTGGATCGACCAGGCCCAGTCCTTGAACCTGTACATGAAGGAGCCTTCCGGCAAGAAGCTGGACGACCTCTATCGCTTGGCATGGGCGCGTGGCCTTAAAACCACCTATTACCTACGTTCCATGGCCGCATCCTCGGTTGAGAAATCTTCCGAAGCGCGTGTGACCGAAACCAAAATAGATGCCGGCCCCTCGGTCTGCTCCATCCTTGACCCCGAATGTGAGGCCTGTCAATAATGAAAAGCTGGGACAATCCGTTTGCTGCTCTGCCCGGGAAGCCTGTTGAGGACAAAGCCGTGCTCAAGCCCTTTGTGCCTGAGCCCGCGCTGGACTTGAAGCCCATCAACCCGGATGACAAGCGCGTCGTCAACGGGATGGCGGACATCAACCAATTGGCGCCGTTCAAGTACCCGTGGGCTTGGGATTATTTCCTCAATGCCAACAAGAACCACTGGACGCCCTTGGACATTAATATGGCCCAGGACATCCACGACTATCAGCACAAGCTGACCGTCGAGGAAAAGCACGTCTACGAGAACGTGCTGTCGTACTTGACCACCTCGGACATCCTGGCCATGCGCAACATTGGCCTGGCCGTGATGGAAAAGATGACCGCGCCGGAGTTGCAGATCTATCAGGCCCGCCAAGTGTTCGAGGAAGCCTTGCACACCTGGACCTACCAGCACTGCATCGAGACCTTGAACCTGGACCAGGGTGAGATCTACAACCGCTAYCGCGTGGTTCCGGAGATCAACGGCAAGATTCAATTGGCCAACCGCCGCTTGAATTCCGTGATGCGCTCTGACATGGACCTGACCAACCGGGACAACCTGCAAGAGTTCGTGATGTCCTACTTGTTCTTCGCGGCCGTRTTCGAAGGCTGCTGGTTCTACAACGGTTTCAGCCCGATCTTYGCYYTGCAGCGCCGTGGCCTCATGAAAGGCACCTCCGAGCAGTTGCAATACATCATGCGCGACGAGGTCATGCACGCCGGCTTCGGCATGCGAGTGGTCAAGCAGATCCTGAAGGAAGAGAACATGACGCTCGATCCCAAGCTCGTGCGCGAGATGTGGGAAGAGTCCGAGGCCGTCGAAGTGGCCTATGCCGGTTACATCWTGCGYGACCCGATCGTGGGYTAYTCGAAAGAGGACCACATCGCCCAGTTCCGCTACATCGCGAACCGYCGCGCYCGYCAGATGAACATGGAAGAACCTYTCCCCGGCGCCGAAAACGCCCTGCCTTGGCTCGACGAGCAAGCCAACCTACGCAAGGAAAAGAACTTCTTCGAAACCCGCGTCAC
>JAESRM010000273.1 GCA_016764635.1 Planctomycetota bacterium | reverse complement strand
AGCGTCCATCCAGCCCATACCCATGGTCGAGGCAGCCCACGTCATGGGTCGCCAGGACCTGTGTGTCATCGACCTCCGCAGCCCTTCGGAATTTGCGGAGGATCACGTGCCTGGTGCCGTCAACGTACCTCTATTTGGGGATTTACAGCGTAGTATGGTGGGGTTTCTCTACCAGCAGAGCTCGCCCCAGGCGGCATTCGACCAGGGGCAGAAGTTTGTCATGCAAGGGGTCGAGACCTTGGTTGGGGCCATCGCCGAAGCCACGGGCTGGCAGGCTCCTGAAGGGGACTTCGCCAGCCACGTTGAACGCATTTGCTCGGTGGGGTTGGAAGCGCTGGAGAAGAGCCTCGAACCCAGGATCGCAGAATCGTGTCCGGAGCGGTCGGTGGTGCTTCACTGCTGGCGTGGAGGCATGCGGTCCCGCAGCGTGGTGGCCCTGTTGCGCGGGCTAGGTTTTGATCGAGCCGTGGGCATGAATGGTGGCTACAAGGCCTACCGCCGGAAGGTGATCGAGGGCCTAAGCGCCTGGAAGGGCCCTAAACCCATCGTTTTGCGCGGATTAACGGGTGTAGGCAAGACCTTGGTCCTGCGGGAATTGGAGCGCCAGAGACCAGGGTGGACCCTGGACTTGGAAGGCTTGGCGGGTCACCGCAGTTCGCTCCTGGGCATGGTTGGGCTTGAGCCATGCAGCCAAAAGACTTTCGATTCGAGGCTCTACAGCGACTTGAGCGGCGGATTGAAGGAGGTCTTGGTCGTGGAGGGCGAAAGCCGCAAGGTGGGCGATGTGATCCTTCCCCAGCCCCTTTGGGACGCCATGACCACAGGCGACAACCTATGGCTAGAGGCGGATGAAGACTACCGCGTGAAGGTGTTAATCGATGACTATTTGGGTCAGGGAGGAGAGCGTGAATCCCTGCGGCGCCAATTGGGCGCATTGGCCCCGCGCCTACCTGAAGAATTGGACCTACTCGGCCTGTTTGATCGCCGGGAGGAGCCTGAATTGGTGCGCCGCTTGCTACGCCACCATTACGACCCCCTATACCTCCACAGTGAGGGGGATCGGGTGACTTTGGCCACCTTCAACACCTCCGAAGTGGAGGAGGCTGCAAGCCGTATTGGGGCCTGGGTGGAATCCAGGATCTAGCGGGCGCCCAAATGCCTCCAGACCCTCAGGTTTTGAGGTCTACTGGCAATTGGCAGGGAATCACGAAAGTGCCGCGGAGGGGCGGAAAAGGGCGTGTCCGTAGTGGATAGCAGACCCCAATAAGAGGATAATTCCAGCTGGCTGAAAGGTCCGTTTTTCAGTCCAGCCCCCCCGCCCAAAACATGTCGCAAACCCGCCATACYTTCCACTGGAGTCCCGGAGAYCCCGACGGAGATATGCAATTGAGTTTGCCGCTTTCCGCTCGKCTGGAGCCYTTGCTSCAGGAYCGGACATCCACGGCGCAGGAGATCATTCTAGAGGCCAGCGAAATCCTCTGCGAATGGCTCGGGGACCTTCCCGATGGGCAATCCCCCCAGTTGGGTTCTTTGCTAGGAACGGAATTGGATCCCTTGCTCGCGACCCATGGCTGGCGCGCTCCGGTCCAGCTTTGGATGCGCACTATCGACATGGTCGTGGGGCGGGCATCGCGCTTCCGCACCCCCCTGCGCGAAGTCCTGATCGAAGAGCTAGGGCTTTGGCTCGGCGGCATCGACTTGGAGGACCCGGACCAGGAGGGTTCCAGTGATCAGCCGTGGAGCGGCGAACCCCTAGACCCCGGTCGTAGGCTTCCTTTACGGGAAACTTGCTGCGACGTCTTGCTGGAGGACATGGAGGCGAACGAGGTGATCGCGATCCCCGCAT
The DNA here is from genome assembly GCA_016764635.1 of Planctomycetota bacterium. Lineage (GTDB taxonomy): Bacteria > Planctomycetota > UBA1135 > UBA1135 > NORP259. Next base: position 6,547 of record JAESRM010000273.1, on the reverse strand, counting down.
ATTCCGAGACGGTTGCTCTCGCGATCGAGCGGGTTGCAGGCGCGGGCCTCAAACCCAAGCTGATCCTGGGCGAAGGTGGACCCAACCTTGGCGGCCGAGCGATGGCTCAAAGGCTCGAACATTTGGGTCTGGAAATGCGCTTGGTGTATGACGCAGCCATGCCCGATCACGTAGCCCAAGCCGATAGGCTTTGGATGGGAACCGAAGCCATTGGAGCCGACGCATTCTTAGCCACGATAGGCACCGGCAATGTGGTTCTCGCCGCACGCAAAAACCAGGTCCCCTGCATAGTTCTAGCGACCAGCGATAAACTGGTCCCTATGGGAGACCTTCGGCTCCCCGAGTGGGCCGAGAAAGAAACGTATTTGCTCTGGGAGGGGTCCATTTCGGGCCTTCAGGTGGACTCCCAGTTCTATGAGCGCTTGCCTTTACACGGCGAGTTCCTTTTTGCCACCGAATTTGGCTTTCAAAACCCGGCTCAGCTGGCTTTGAACGCCCTCCGTACCGACGATCAGGCCTGATCCAAATCTTCAGGCAATCATGACCGAGACGACTTCAGATCCCCGGCCCGACCGGGTCGTACCCCGCGCCATTGTGCGCGAGATGCGTGAGTCTTATTTGACCTACGCTCTATCGGTGATTCACTCCCGCGCCCTTCCGGACGTGCGAGATGGATTGAAACCGAGCCACCGACGCATTTTGGTTGCGATGAACGACCTGAACTTGAGCCCGCGGGCCAAGTACAGGAAGTGCGCCAAGATTGCCGGCGATACCTCGGGCAACTACCACCCCCACGGTGAATCCGTGGTCTATCCGACATTGGTTCGGATGGCCCAGGATTTCTCCCTGCGTTATACGCTGGTGGACGGCCAAGGCAACTTCGGTTCCATCGACGCGGACCCGCCCGCGGCCATGCGATACACCGAGGCCAAGATGACCGGCGTCGCCGTGGAGATGCTCGCTGACCTGGAAAAGGACACCGTCGATCTCGAGCCCAACTACGATGAGACGCGCATGCAGCCCACCGTGTTGCCGGGCCGTTTCCCGAACCTGTTGTGCAATGGCTCCGAAGGCATCGCTGTGGGCATGGCAACATCAATGCCGCCCCACAACCTGGGCGAAATTTGCTCTGCCTTGCGCGCCTTGCTGGAGGATCCGGAAACCTCCGATAGCGATCTCATCAAGTTGGTGCCCGGTCCGGACTTCCCGACCGGCGGCATCATCATGGGCCGCAGTGGTATCCAACAGGCCTACACCACGGGCCGCGGCCTGATCAAGGTGCGTGGTATCTACCACGTGGAGGAGAACAAGAACCGCATCCAGTTGGTGTTCACCGAATTGCCCTACCAGGTCAAGAAGGGTGGCAACAACCGGGCGGCGATCATTCCCAAGGTGGCGGAAGCCGTCAAAGAGGGCCGTATCACTGGAATAGCCGACATCGTCGACGAATCCAACCGCTTGGGCATTCGCCTGGTCTTCAAGCTCAAGAAGGGCGAAGACCCGGACGTGGTCGTCAACCTGTTGTGGAAGTACTCCCCGCTACAGGTCACGGTCTCGATCAACAACTTGGCCATCTCCAAGCGCCAGCCCCGCACCTTGACCCTGCGCAAGCTGCTCGAAGCCTACATCGAGCACCGTCAGGAAGTCATYCGRCGCAGGACTCGYTACTTGCTYGGCAAGGCRGAAGATCGCAAGCACATCGTAGATGGCTTGCTCATMGCCCAGGAAAACATYGAYCGCATCATCGCGATCATTCGCGCGTCCAAGGACCGCGAGCAGGCCAAGATTGGCTTGTGCGATGAGTTCGGCTTGTCCGATCGCCAATCCCAGGCGATCGTGGACATGCGCCTCGGCAGCTTGACCGGCCTGGAGCGCGAGAAGCTCGAGGACGAGCACAGCGCCCTGCTTGTCACTATCAGGGATCTGGAAGACATCCTGGACCGCTCCTCCCGAGTGCATGCGATCATCCGCACGGACCTTGAAGAGATTGAAGAGAAGTACGGCGACAAGCGTCGCACCCAAATCTCCAACATGGAGGTCGATACGTCGATCGACATCGGCGACTTGATCAGCGAAGACCTGATGACYGTGACCTTCTCCCGAGATGGTTACGTGAAGCGCACCCCGGCYGACACCTAYCGCGCCCAGGCGCGTGGTGGACGCGGAGTGAAGGGTTCGGACGCCAAAGAAGGCGACGTKCTCAAGTCCTTGTTCGTGGCWTCCACCCACGACTACCTGCTGTTCTTCTCCAACATGGGTCAGGTCTTYTGGAAGAAGACTTAYGACCTGCCGGAGTCGGGCCGCAAYTCGAAAGGGCGCGCCATTACTAAYGTCTTGCGCCTACGCGAAGGTGAAGTCATTCAGACCATCYTGCGCGTRCCGGAGTTCGACAACGAGAGTTTCGTCGTCTTCGCCACCCGTCACGGTGTTGTTAAGAAGACCCCGCTCGAGGCTTACAGCCGTCCGAAGAAGGGAGGCATCCGTGCCATCCGTTTRGAGGAAGAGGACGAGGTCATCAGCGTYTCSCTGGCCAAGCCGGGCGAYACRRTCGTGATCGCATCCGAGAACGGGCGCGCGATTCGTTTCGACGAAGGCGCTGCTCGTTCCATGGGTCGCACCTCCCGCGGAGTCCGCGGCATCAAACTGCGCGAAGGAGATAGCGTGGTGGGAATGATCGTGGCCGAGCCCGATTCCTTCCTGATGACTATCTGTGAGAAGGGACATGGCAAGCGTACTCCCATCGCGGAATACCCGATCAAAGGACGCGGGGGCCAAGGTGTGATCAACATTCGCACSGARGGTCGYAACGGTCCTGTGGTYGAYGTRAAGCTCTGTCGCGAAGAGGACGATGTCATGTACATCACCGAAAKCGGCATGCTTGTGCGCGGTCACATCTCCGACGTYTCATCYATGGGGCGYAACACCCAAGGCGTGCGCTTGGTCAACCTCAAGAACGAGGACCGTTTGGTTGCGGTTGAGATCATCGCTGCCGCCGACCTGGAGCGTTTCGGTACCGACGAAGAGGAGGGCGCTGAAAACTCAGACGCCTTGGTCTCCGCCGAAGARGGTGCTGAAGAAGCGAAAGCTGAAGCAGRCACMGMTGCGCCGGACGAGGTAGAAGACGACTCTGACGATGCTGACGACGCAGATGATGCGGACGAAGCCAACGAYGACGACGNNNWCTCTGATTCCGAGGAGGACTCSAAGTGAGCCTCTTCAAACAGATCCAAGCSGACGTGATCASCGCCATGAAGTCTGGCGAAACCATGCGTAGGGACACCCTGCGCATGGTGGTGGCGGCCATCAAAAACAAAGCCATCGACGCCGGCGGCGATCGCGGCGATGTGGATGACAAGGTCGTTATGGACGCCCTGTTGAGCGCCGTGAAGTCCCGCAAGGACAGCGTCGAGCAATATGAGTCGGCCGGACGCGAGGAGCTTGCTGCCCAGGAACGTGCGGAGATCGAAATCATCCAAACCTACCTGCCGCAAGCCCTCACTGAGGACGAGACCGAAGCCTTGGTGAAAGCCACCATCGAAGAAGTCGGAGCCACCAGCAAGAAGGACCTTGGAAAGGTCATGAAAGCGATCATGGCGACCCACAAGGGCCGCGTGGAAGGAAAGCTGATTCAACGTTTTTCGGGGCAGCACTTGGTCTAACCAGGTCTCGCATCCACCCAAGAAACGAGCCGCTTAATCGCGGTTCGTTTCTTTTTTTGTCAACACCTCGGAGCGCCACGGCAAACATGCCGGTCTTGGGTATCTTGAAACCCGGAGCCGTGGGCATTTCGCTCACACAGGCAGAGTCCTGCCACAACCACTTCCCTACCGAAAACCATGTTTGCAGCCCGTTTCGCCGCGATTACCGCAGCCACCCTTCTCACCGGAGCGGCCATCGCCGCGATCTCTTCAGTCAACCCCTTCCAAACGGAGTCACCCAAAGTCGATCAACACAAGATTGTCATGCAGGGCGTCGGCGAGTGGGAAGGCACAATTTCAATGAACATGCCGGACATGCCCGAGCCGATGGTCATGCCCTGCACGGAAACCGTCACAGCCATCGGTGAGCTTTGGACTGTATCCAGGTTTGAAAGCAACTTCATGGGGGCTGAATTTGAAGGCTCTGCAACCTTCGGCTACGACGTGGAAAAGAACAAGTTCGTTTCCACATGGGTGGACTCCATGACAACTACTTTCACCAACATGGAAGGTGAGTACGACTCCGAAGCCAACGCCGTGGTGAGCTTGTACTCTGCCAAGGATGCGATGACGGGTCAGATGGTGGACAAGCGCTCCGTATGCRCCTGGAACGAGGATGGTTACATCTGCAAGTTCTACGACCTCGGCGACGAAGAAAAGCTGACCATGACGATCGACATGAAGCGCAAGAAGACCATCGAAGCCAACGCAGAGATGAAGTAAATCTTCTCGCGATCACACAGCAAAGCCCACACCGGACTCGCGCCGGTGTGGGCTTTGCTGTGGGGAGCGCAAGGCCTGTAACCCTTCGCTCAGGATCCTGCGATCAAGGAGTGAAGGTCACTTCCCAGCCGTTGGTCATGTTGGAGGGTTGCCCGCAGGGACTGTTGTGGTCGCGATACCAGGTCTGGCAGTACCATGTGCTGCCGGACATGATGACCAGCGAGTGCGGAGGCATAGTGGCCGAGTCCAAGATTCCCGGACCGTGGGTGAAGCTGCCCGAAGCGCCGGTGAATTTGATGTCCAGGCGACGGAAGCCTTGGGTCGTACCATCCACACAGCGCAGGCCATTGTGGATTGGCGTGTGGCCGATAGCGCCATCGCCCATGAACAGGAGCCCGAAGTTGTTGATGGGCAATTGGGTGGAGGTCAGGATCAAAGAGTCGGTAGCGATGGAACTCTGACCAGAGCCCACGAGCTTTCCACCCAGTCCCGTGTTGTTCACACAGCCCTCGTCTGAGGAGGCGTTTCCGCCACAGGGTGCGTTGAGCGCAGCCGCGCAATCGCAGAACTTCTTGCCCGGGTCTTCGCACTCGTCCGGGATACCGTTGACGTTGTCGTCAGGAGAAGACCCGTTCGCGATGTCCTTAGAGTCTTCCACGCCATTGTTGTTGCAGTCCTTGAAGGGGTCTTCGCCCTCGCCCAGCAAGTCGATGGCATCCAGCTCGTCACTAGCACCGGCAGCGCGGTTCACAGCCAAGCCCATGCTTTCCGCGGTCACGAAAATCGCCGGGGGAGTGGTTCCCAGGAACCCCAAACCAAGGGGTGCGATCAAGACATCGCCGGGTACGATCGGCAGGCCCAATAGGCTGTCGGGGGTGCCAATAATGGCCGAACCACGACGCACGGAGAACAGCACCAAATCGCCTCCACCGGCCACTTGCCAGTCATAGAGCGCAGAGGGCCGTWGGAATCCAGGCACGCCATTGGCCTCGACCACGGARATCGCATCGATGTCATCGGTTCCGATTCCGAAGTTGTCGAGRCCYARATCRTCAGCWGACGCATAGCGCGTGATGGCGCCGGTCGTRGGATCGAAGTTCAGAATGTCRCCGCCTTGGAAGCCATGCTGGTTGGCTGAGTTCACSGGCACGACCGAGGGTTCRAAGGGGTCGATGATTCCACTCTCAAGGGAGAAGTAGATTTGATCTTGGASCAGGTTGAAGGGCGCRCCCAGATGCAAWGCATCSAGGTTYGAACCCGTRTCGGGCAGCGTTGCGCCGGGYGTRTTGGGTTCGATGAGTCCGAGCCCGGGRGCAAACGCCGYACCCTGGGCCCTACGCCCGTCTCCATCSATCACTTGAAYGTTYTCACCKGAYCCGCCAACCGYTTGAAAGGGACCCAAACCCTGAAAGTYCGACATGAAKATGTCCGCGGAAGCCTCGTTCAGGTTGGCCTCGCTRAAGRCSKTYSMMMRRGKMKKAAMKKAMRRWMRKMCYSKMSMRWWWTYKWYGRMMKWKWWGYWSRMAMMRRMWMRSYARWWSRKMNTCCGAKWKMMAGAGCGCGTCACGCCCAAAGGAGATGGCGTTGACCTCGATCCCGCAGGAGGTTCCCGCTAGATGTCCGAGGCACGCTGAATAGCTCTGCAGGAATGCGGCCGGTACCAGAATTCCAGGGCGGTCCAAAGGGACCGTCGGGCTTGGAAAAGGCCCGCCAACCGGAATCAGAAGGTCACCGTCGGTGATCGGGAGTCCACCGAGCGAGTCAATTTCGCCAACGGTTTGTCCCTGCCAGCCCACACTGAATACCACTTCGGATTGGGCTTGAGCGCTCTCGCAGAAGAGAGCCCCGAAAGTCAGAATGAGCACCGGGGCACAGGAGTGAGAAATCGTGCCAGAAGCTAGGAGGTTCGACATGGTGCTAAGGAGAGAGAACAGACTTCCGAGGCCCATTGGACTTCCGGTAGTTCGGGTGGTTAGGTGGACCAACCTCCCGGTTTGATAGGAGGGTTGGGAGGTCTGAATGGTTCCCTTCTATTCTAGAAGGAAGGGCCGTTATGGATGGAACCCGGATCGGAGACTTGTGCAATCACCGAAAAAAGGTCTCAACTCGAACCAGTAAAAGGCGGG
>JAESRM010000045.1 GCA_016764635.1 Planctomycetota bacterium | reverse complement strand
GATGGATAGTCTGCGGCACGAACTTCCTCGGTGGTCGGCGGTAGGGGTGGCCTCTGTGGTCGGCGCTCATGTATTCAGGGATGGACCGCGAAACTCTAGGCTAGTAGAACGGCCTCAGTTTGAGGCGCAGGGGAAGTTCGGGGCATGTTTCCGACCGGGCAGTGGGAGGTGGGATAGGTTTCTATAACACCTGTTCCAATTTACCGATGCGCCCCATAGCCCCCCTCCTCCTGGCCCTATTAGCCTTTTCCTGTCAATCGGGAAGCTACAGGCTGGCCTTCGAGGGGCGCTTTGCCCAGTCCAACGCGGAGGAGGAGTCCTTTACTGGCGCGGACAAACCACAGGGCGCATCGGTCGCGATCTTGAGCCTTCCGATCCAGGGAGCCAAGAGGCAGGTGGGTGTGGAATTCGGAGTGGGGGAGGGCGAGGACTCCTTGCGTATTGCGGGCGGCGAGTATGAACTTCGCCACCGTGAGATCTGGTTGGGCGTCAACTATGCATTCTTAGACGGCCACTGGAGGCCCTATGTGGGCGGGGGAGTGCAGTACAGCCAGCAGGAAGTGAATCTGACTTTTGGTGGAAGCACCATGGAACGCACCACCGAGGACTTCGGGCCGTATGTGGAAGCCGGAATGCGCGTGCGCTTCAATGTCTCGACACACTTTGTGATCGGATATCGCCGAACCATAGGGTTGGACGGAAACATCGGCGCCACGGATGTGGATTTAGACTACTCCCAGGGCTTCATAGGCTTCGGTTACAGCTTTTAGGAGCACCCCCCTGGTTGTCGGCCGAGGGCTGGCCCGGTAGGCTGCGCCCATGTCAACCACCGTTAGCTTCCGTGACTCTTCCGCCGTGCTGATGGTGCGTGGTCAAGGCGTCGACACCCAGGTGTACCTGGTGCGGCGTTCCGATTCCCTGCGATTCTTTGGGGGCTACTGGGCTTTGCCGGGAGGCGTTTTGGATGCCGGTGATGGGGATTTGAAGCGCGATGCACAGGAAGCCTTTCGCTGGTGCGCCGCACGCGAGTTGTTCGAGGAGACCGGCGTCTTACTGGATGAAGTGAAAACGGACTGGACCCTGGTGCAGCGCGCCGACAATCGCCAGGGATTGATCGAATCACCGGATCTGGAGGCGTGGAAGTCCGTCCGAGGGAAAGGAGCCGCACTGGACTCGCTGGCGCATTTGGGTTTGCTGCGCACGCCCGCGTTCGCGCCCGTGCGCTATAGCACGCACTTCTATGGGCTTGAATTCCCTGGAGGCGATGAGCCGAATATTCTTCCCGGCGAGCTTTCGCACGGGGAGTTCATTCGACCTGCCGAGGCCTTGGAGCAATGGCGCAAGGGCGAGCGTTTGATCGTGCCGCCCGTGCGCACCCTGTTGGAGTTCCTGGCGAAGAGTTTGATGTTCGACGGTGGGTGGGATGATTTCCTGGAACAGACTCCGGATCGCTTGCGGAGTTTTCTCGACGGCGAGTTGCCTCCGATCTTGAATTCCCCGGGCATTTACATGTTGCCGCTGAGGACTCCGACCCTGCCGCCAGCCACCACGACAAACACGTATTTGGTGGGGCAGGAGCACTTCTTTGTGGTCGATCCAGGCACGCCCCACGAAGAGGACCAGGAGGCGTTGATCGAGTTCATCCGGAAGCACACGTCCGACGGCGCCCAGTTGCACGGGATCCTTTTGACCCACCATCATGAGGATCATGTGGGCGGGCTGCGTTGTTTGCAGGAGGCCTTCGATGTGCCTGTTCTCGGGCATATCGACACGTTGAGCCGCTTGATGGCGCCGGGGTCCAAGTGCGTTTTGTTGGAGGACGGTCAAGAGTTGGCCCTGGGCGATGCGCCCGACGGTTCTCCGGACTGGTGCCTGCAGGCGATTCATACTCCCGGGCATGCATCGGGGCATATGGTGTTCCGGGACACGCGCTATGGGGCGGTTTTGGGTGGCGATATGGCTTCCACGGTTTCGACCATTGTKATCGATCCGCCGGAAGGGCATTTGCGCACTTACTTGAACAGCTTGCAGCTTGTGCACGATCTCGGACCCGGCCTGTTCTATCCGGCACATGGTCCGGTGGCGCGCGATGGGCAAGCGTTGATGCGCAAGTATCTCGCACACCGCGCGGATCGGGAAAGACAATTGGCGGAGGCCTTGGCAGCCAACCCGGAGTCCAGTCCGGAGCAGCTCGTTCCGGTGGTTTACACCGAGCTTCCTCTGGAAATGTATTCCTTGGCCGTGGGCTCGCTGCTGGCTGGGTTGATCAAGTTGAAAGAGGATGGACGGGCGCGCTGCGAGCAAGGACTTTGGTCCTTGTTGGAGAGCGCCGAGCTCTCATGATCTCGGCATGGGCGGGGGCGTCAGACGACGCTTTCCGTCCAAGGACAGTGCCGGTTTTGAGCCGCAAGTGTCGGGCGTTTCTTTGTCCTTGTCCCACAGCTGGCAGGTGACCTGCTTGTGTTTTTGGTCGAGTCCTTCGCAGTAGTTTGTGAATTTGCAACGGCGCACCGATGCGCCTTGCCCCTGGCGCATCTTGAGCCACCAATCCGGATCGGCCAGCGACTGGCGAGCGGAGGCGATCAGGTCGCAGTCGCCGTTTTGCAAGGCTTGCTCCGCTTGAACGAAAGAAGCGATGCCGCCCGCTCCGATGACCGGAATGTCAAATCCTTCATCGCGCACGGATTGGCGGATAGCGTGGGATAGCGGTAGATTCCGGCCGAACGGAGTTTCTTCCATGCGTACGGTGGGCATGCATTCTAGGCCGCTCGCACCCGTGTAGGGGTAGGCGCTTTGCCCCACCCGCGGTTGCTTGGCGTCTTCGAACTTCCCGCCTTTGCTGATCGAAAGGAAGTCCATGCCCGCGGCCGCAAAAGCGGTTGCGTACGACAAGGCGTCCGCGAGGCGGCCGCCGCCTTCGATGACCTCGTCGCCCAGGTAGCGACAGCCCACAGTGTAGTCTTGGCCGACGCGTTCGCGAACCGCGGCGAGCACTTCCAGGGGCAGGCGCAAGCGTCCTTCGAGGGTGGTTCCGTAGCCGTCGGTGCGTTGATTCAAAGGCGACAGGAAAGACGCCATGGTGTACGCGTGGGCGTAGTGCAATTCAACACCGTCGAAGCCCGCTTCCTGCGCGCGCCGCGCGGCGTCCGCGAAGAGCGTGGGTAGGGTGCGCGGAAGTTCTTCGATGGCAGGTTCGTGCAGGTCCCATACCCGTTGGCGCGCACCGAATTGCAAGGCCTCCCATTCGCGATCGTCGAGGATCTGCTCGATGGAATCGTTGGGCAAATCGGCCAGAGCCTTGCGCACATCCACTTCGCTGGCGTGCAACCAGGAGCTTTCGCCTGTGACTGATTTTAACCCAACCCGATGACGCTCTTCGATCACGAGAAAGCGCTCGAAGAACTTAGAAGGCTCCGGTCGCCGGCGGATCGAGAGAAAGTCGATCAGCTGAATCAGGAGTCGGGTTTTGCCCTGTGAGCGTTTGCGAACCTCGTCGACGATGCGCTTGAGCCCGGGAATGTAGCGGTCGTGCCCGATGCGCAGCAGGGGGCCGCTGGCCACGTCGCGGATGCCCGTGGCTTCGATGACCAGCACCCCGGGTTGGCCTTCGGCGAAGCGTCCGTACCAATCGAGCACGTCCTGGGTGACCTCGCCCTCCTCGGTAGCCCGCCACGGGACCATGGCCGGGATCCAACTGCGCGTGGGGGCCGTGAAGGCGCCCACTTTCAGGGGGGAGAACAGCAGGCTGCGCTGGGCTTCCTCTTGGCTGGGCCAGTTGGGTTCGGGCAGTGCGTGGGGCATAGGGGATAAGGCTGGATGTTTGGGCGGGGCTTGTGGATCATAGGCGCAACGGGGCGCGAGGCCCCAGGAATCCGACCAGTAGTCCTATGACCCACGAATTAGTTGTCTGCATTACCGGAGCCTCCGGTGGAATTGGCCAGGCCCTGGCCCGGGAGTTCCACGGGCGCGGGAACCACGTGATCCTGGTGGGTCGTAACCTGGAGAAGTTGGCCGCCGTGCAATGCGAGTTGGGCGAAAGCCGGACCACGCTGTTGGCCTTGGACGTGACCCAGCCGGAAGCCATCGCGGAAGCCTTGGCGAACTTGCACGTGGACGTGCTGGTGAACAATGCCGGCGTGGCGATCAGCAGCGCCTTGCTCAAAGGGGGCGATCTCTATCGCAAGCATATGGACGTGAATTTCCACGGACCACGCCTCATGATGGAAGCGTTGCTGCCGGGCATGATCGAGCGCGGCTCCGGTGTCGTGATTCAAATCGCTTCGTCCGCAGCGCTCGAGGGATATGCGTATACCGCGGCTTATGCTGCGTCGAAGCACGCCTTGCTCGGGTATACGCGCTCCGCGGCCTTGGAGCTCGGCAGGAAAGGCATTCGCTTCCAGACCCTCTGTCCGCACTTCGTGGACAGTCCCATGACCGACCAAAGCGTGGCCCGTATTCAAGAGACCACAGGCCTCTCCGAGTCGGACGCGCGTGCGCGCCTCGCAGGCATGAACCCCGATGGGGAGTTGGTCCAGCCCGAGCAGATCGCCCAGGTCGCCGCAGAAGGGATCGTCATCACGAGCCCCCATGTGATTTGGGAACTGACCGGCAGTCAAGTTTGCGACGTCTCGGACCCCACTCCCAACCAATAACCCTCATTCCCATGAAGTTCGAAACTATCTTGCCTACCGGCTGGCCCCGTCCCAAAGGTTACGCGAACGGCGTACTTGTCTCTGGAGCCGCACGTTGGCTGCATGTGGCCGGTATGGTCGCTTGGGATGAGAACGAGAAGATCGTCGGCGAGGGGGACTTCGGCGCCCAATTCGAAAAGGCCTTGAGCAACGTGGTCGAGGTGGTCAAGAAGGCTGGCGGAGAAGCGAACAACATCGTTTCCATGACGGTGTATGTGACCGACAAGGATGCTTACGAGGCGGATCTGGTGCGCATCGGGGAATCCTGGCGCAATCTGATCGGTCGACACTACCCGGCCATGGCCCTGGTCCAGGTGGCTGCCCTGCTCGAAAAGGGCGCCATGGTCGAGATCGAAGCCCGGGCTGCCCTGGCAGAATAGCCCGGGACTCGCGGCTGGCTTGGGGATCCCAGGCGGGAATCACGGGCTCCTGTGGCGGTCAGCTGTCGAATGTGCGATTCTCTCGGGGACTATGAATCCCAAGCACTTTGACTACGAAGAGCGTGATGGCGTGGCTATCATTCGCTTGAACCGACCCGAGCGGCTCAACGCTTTGACCTTTGACTCCTATGCGGAGTTGCGCGATGCCTTCGTGACGATCGGCAAGAACGATGCGGTGCGTTCGGTGTTGCTGACGGGAACGGGCCGCGCCTTTTGCTCGGGCGGCGATGTGAAGGACATCATCGGCAAGTTGTTCGACGTGCCTGATTCGGCCTTGTATGCCTTCACTCGCATGACCTGCGATTTGATTGAGAACATGCGTCGCTTGGAGAAGCCCATCGTGGCTGCACTCAATGGCACCACTTGCGGCGCCGGCGCCGTGATGGCCGTGGCTTCGGACATTCGCATCGCGGCTGAAAGCGCCWAGATCGGGTTCATCTTCACCCAGGTGGGTTTGTGCGGTGCGGACATGGGCGCGGGTTGGCTCTTGCCGCGCATCGTGGGTTTGGGCCATGCCTCCGAGTTGCTCATGACCGGGGACTTCATCTCGGCCCAGCGCGCCTACGAAATAGGCCTCTACAACAGGGTCGTTTCCAACGAGGATCTGCCCCAGGTGGGTTTCGAATGGGCTGCTAAGTTGGCCAAAGGCCCCAGCATGGGGTTGGCGGTCACCAAGCGCATGCTCAACGATGAAGCCTCCATGTCCCTGGGCGAAGCCATGCAGGTGGAAGGCTGGGTACAAGCCGAATGCATGAAGCACCCYGACTACAAGGAAGCCTTCGAGGCTTTCTCCGAGAAGCGCCCCAAGAATTTCACAGCCAAGGTCTCAGACCGCCTTTAGGAAACAAATCATGTTGCATCTAGCTGACTTTGCAAAGCGCGCCGCCGTGCGCGTGGACGCCGTTCATGGCGAGGATGAGGAAGCTCGTTTGGCCCTGGGTTTGTTGGTCGAAGAGGGACTCTTGGTGCACACGGTTCCGGCGAATTTGGGCGGTGCGGGCCGCGAGGGCGTGGACGCTGGTCATGTATCGGTTCGATCCCTGTGCGAAATCCGCAAGCAGTTGGCTTTTGCATCCGGCATGCTCGACTTGATGTTCGTTGAGCAGGGATTGGGGTCTTACGCCATTTCACTCGGCGGAAAAGGTGATTGGGTCAAACCCCTGTTGGCCGGCGTGATGGCGGGCGAGAAGATTTCGGCTTTTGCGCTGACCGAAGTGGGCGCTGGATCCGACCTGAACGGAGTCGCCACCGAAGCCAAGCGCGACGGATCCGATTGGATTCTGAACGGTGACAAGACCTTCATCACCAATGCGGGCATCGCGGATTTCTACACGGTGCTAGCACGGACGGGTGCAGGTGAAGGCGGTCGCGGTGGCCTCAGCATGTTTTATGTAGCGGCGGACTCTCCGGGTTTGAGCGTGAAGCGCTTCGAGGTCATGGCGCCCCATCCGATCGGTGAGTTGACCTTCGAAAACGTTCGGGTTTCGGGTGAGTGCATGCTGGGTGACGAAGGCCAAGGCCTCGAGCTAGCCCTTGCTGTACTCGGACGCTTTCGCACTTCCGTCGCCGCCGCCGCGATCGGATTCTCCAAGCGCGCCCTGCACGAATCCATTTCTCACCTGGACGCGCGCCAGCAATTTGGCCGGCCGCTTTCGTCGTTCCAGGGTTTGCGTTTTGACCTGGCGGAAATGGACATTCGCCTGCGCGCCGGAGAGCTGCTCGTGGAAGAAGCCTCCGAATTGCTTGACCAAGGCCAAGAAGCGGGTACGGAAGTGGCACGCGCCAAATGGTTTGCCACGGAGAGTGCATCGTGGATCTGCGACCGTGCGGTACAACATCTAGGTGGTTTGGGCGTGCGACGTGGGCAAATCGTCGAACGCCTTTACCGCGAAGTGCGCGCATTGCGTATTTACGAAGGAACAAGCGAGGTGCAAAAACTCATTCTCGCTAAGAATTTGATCACCCGGCATCGGGCTGGAGCGAAAAACCATGGCTAAGTTTCACAAGCACATTTTGGTCTGCACCCACGAGCGCGCCGAGGGCCATAGCTCGGGCTGCTGCATGCACGTGCAGTCGCAAGAAGTCATGATGGCCTTCAAGAAGCAAATCGCGGATGCGGGTCTCAAGCGCATCGTGCGCGCCAATAAATCCGGTTGCCTGGACCAATGCTCGAAGGGTCCCGTAGTCGTCGTTTATCCCGATGCCGTTTGGTACGGGGGCGTGAAAGCGTCAGATGTGGCCGAGATAATCGAGGAACATGTGCTCGGAGGCCGGCCTGTGGAGCGCTTACAGATCTCCGACGATGAGTTGACGGGAATTCCCCTCGACAAAAGAGCCACCTAGGAGCGACAATGGGGGCAAGCCCCAATTTGGGGCACTGCCTTACCCAACAATTCAGGAGCCCTATGGCTAAGCAATCCGAACTCGATCGGCTGGATGGAGAAGTGAAGAGCCTGCTGTTGAAGATTCTGGAGCGTTATGCCTACCGGCAACGCATGGTGGTCAATGCTATGGGGCATGGCCTCAAGTTCTTGTCGGACTTGGAGACCAAGCGCGGTTTCCTCGAGAGTCTGGACCACTCCTTCCACGTTTCGGTGGAGGTCGAGCGGCTGTTCGATGCCTTGGGTGGCGTCGAGCTCATGGGCGCCATTCGCCCTCGCATGGAACGCATTCCTTATCCGGAGTCCCGCCAGGAGTTGGCGGCTGGTTTGGCCCTGGTTCGGCGCGCTGCCCACGCATCGGCATTGAGCTATCAAGATTGCGTCTGCAAGGAGTTTGGGGCTTTGGCCATGACSGTKGCWCGCGCACCYGCRGCCAGCGCCGAGTGCGAGGAGGAGCGCTTTGTGGCCTTCGCCAGTGACCCTTCAAATAAACGTCAGGCCCAAACCTATTGGGATCGCTGGCTTTCCTTGAGCTTGTTGTCCCTGGGTCGACCCGGCGCTCGTGGAGATGCCCGCGCCGTGGCTCTTGGCATTCGCAACATGCCCACAGCCCAAATCGTGCGCACCTTCCTTGAGGAGCTAGAGCCCCTGCGCATGGCCTGCGGGCTGGAGTACACACGCCTGGAAGGCTTTGGCGTTCAGTTGCCAGAGGACCTTCGAAATCGCTTCGGGACCGTGGGTTTGTCCTAGACTAGGGTTTCGCGGCGCTAAGCAGCCATTCCGAGCCTCAGTAGGGTCTTTCGAGTTTCTGCGAGGGTGCGGTTGGGTAGGGGGATCGCCAAAAGTCTTCGGGAGATGACTTCGATTCGTAGGGATTCGAGCATGTCCTCGCAGCTGGGCGCTGCTTTGGATCGGTACCACGGTGCCCGGT
>JAESRM010000150.1 GCA_016764635.1 Planctomycetota bacterium | reverse complement strand
ATGCGCCTGCTTTTCGAGATGATGTAGCCTTTCTACCAATCCCACTTACGTCAGTTAATTCATTTGCTACTTTTAACGGGTTATCGGTCGCAAGGTTGCGATAGCTTCATCGGCGTCCCGGGCTCCAGAGGTGTTGGGTAGCAACAGGTACTTATCCCTGTCGATCGCATCGAGGATGCTGTCGGTCGGGGCGCTCAAGTCCACACGCCGCAGGGCGACCGTCACGATTTCCGCTTCCGTGGCTTCGATGGCTTGCATCATGGCCTCCGGGCTCGAAAACTTGCCGGTACCAACCATGAGCCGTGAGGCGAAGGTACGGCCGGCAATGGTCAAGGGATCGTTCATTTTGGATCGCTGTGCAGTGGGGTGGGGAGGCGGATTAGGGGTGGACTTCCCAGGGGCGTATTCCGCGGTTCTCTCGGAGGGGTTTATACCACAGGGCGCATTTGGGGGGGCCACCTGACTAGGGATAAGGTGTGCTTGCGCCCTCCGGAGGGTGGACTGGGAGGTTTCGCCCGGAAAGGGGGCGGGGGGACACCGGTCTTCAGCCGGTTGGGAGCTGTGGGGCCCGACCCGGGCAAACACCTATTTCTGGGCCTTTAGAGCCTCATGGACTTGGCGTTCAGTGGTGTCGATGTAGCGCTCGTGCCTGGGTGCCGATTTCAAGTCCATTAGGACGCGGACTCGGTCGATGGCTGCCTGGCAATCATCGAAATGGCCTAGCTCGAAGAGGCTCTCGACCTTGGCTTGGTGGGTGTTCCAAAGCATGGTGCCGTTGGGGGAGACCTTGCCGGTGAGAAACTCGATTTGCGCCTCCGCCATGGCGAGCACACGCTCGTATTGGCCGGCGGACATCAAACCGGACATGAGATTGTGTTCGCTGATGATCGTCGTCCGCGATGTGGCGCCATGGAATTCGGTGGCTCGGGCGGTGATGCCTTCCATGACTTGCAGGGCCTTTTCTAGCTGGTCAGCAGCGATCAAGGCCTGGGCGTAACTCCCTTCACAAGCGAGGCGGGTAGGGTCACCCGGATCGAGCATTGAAACGGAGCTTTCGATCATTTTCTCGGCGGCTTCCAAGGCCTCTTCACCTCGGCCGAGGACGCTGAGCGCATATACCCACGTATCCTCGGTTCCGGCCTTGCTGCGCG
Source organism: Planctomycetota bacterium (assembly GCA_016764635.1). Taxonomy (GTDB): domain Bacteria; phylum Planctomycetota; class UBA1135; order UBA1135; genus NORP259. Next base: position 7,315 of record JAESRM010000150.1, on the reverse strand, counting down.
TGGGGAGTTTGAGGTAAGCGGGCATTGCCATGAGCCTCTCAATAGCCTCAATGGCTTGCTCATATTCCCCCATGCGCATGTACAGGGTCGAAGTGACCTGGGCTGTGACGGCCGTGTCGGGGTGATCATGGCCCAGGAAGTCCTCGGCCAACTCCGTTGCTTCTCTAAGGAACGTCTGGGCCTTTGTCGTGTTGCCCAGGTTGATGGCGGTCAATCCAGCCGATCGCAAAGCCGTGATGAGTTCGTACTTGGCATGGCTCTTGGTGCGCGCCAATTCAATGGCGGTTTCAATGGATTCAAGGCCGCCGGCAGGATTGCCGGTCATGCGTTGGGCATCTCCCAGATAGCGTTGCAGCGTGGACCTGGCTGAAACAGACAGGTCTTGAGCAGCGTGCTCTATCTCGGATTGGGCATAATCCAACGCTTCTTTCGCGCGACCTTGGCTGAGCAGGGTTCCTGTCAGGGCGCGCACCATTTCCAACCGAAATTCTCGGTGATCGACGGAGCCTTCAACGGGTGTGCTGTCGAGCAGCAAACGGAAGGCACTCTCCGCGCCCTTAAGGTCACCCTCTAGCTGGAGAATGTAAGCTCGATGCCCAGCGAGGACCGCAAGATCCTTCGGCCGTCCGCCGGGTTTGCCCTCGAGTCTGGCCATGATCCGCTTGGCCTGTTTGAGATCGCCTGAGCCCAAATAGGCTGAAGCCAAGAGGGCGTCCATTCGGATGGCGACCTCTGGTTCCTTGGCGAAGCGACCTTCGATTTCGGAATCGATGAGCCCTAGAACGGTGGAGAGGCGCGCATCCACACCACCCGCTTGGTGGTTGGCATTCTGTAGGGTCTTTTCCAGAATGCTGAAGGTGGCTTCGCTCAGGTTCGATTGATGTTCGGCGACTCTGGTTTGCTCTTGTGCAAGCAGGGTCTTTTCCTTGGCAAGCAAGGACTGTTGCTCGGCAATTGCAGTTTGGTCCTGTGCGATTATAGCTTGCCGTTCGGCGACCTTGGTTTGTTCCCGAGCAAGGAGGGTCTTCTCCACGGCAAGCTGGGTTTGGCGCTCCGCGATGGCTGTCTGGTCCTTTGCAATTTGCGCTTGCCGTTCAGCCCTCTGGAGCCCGATGCGCGTGCCAACAACTGTCGCGCCGGTGCCGACTACGGTCAGTAGGACCAGGGCCGTAAGGACCCGGTTGCGCCTCAGCCAGGAGCGCATGCGGTAGCTCTTGCTAGGAGCACCCGCCAGGACAGATTCGCCCCTCAGGAAGCGCCGAATATCCAGGGTCATGTCGCCGATGCTGGCGTAGCGGCGCTCGCGATCGATGGCGAGTGCCTTGAGCCCAATCCAGTCGAGGCCCTCTGGAGTGCCCGCAAGCACACTGCTGGCGCGCCGCGGCTCGTGGCGTTGCACCCGTTCGACGGCGTCCACGAACGAAAGGCCCTTCAGGTCGATGGGGCACTCCCCGGTGATCAATTCGAAGAGCACGACGCCCATGGAATACACCTCGCTACGGATGTCGGCACCCAAGTCTCCGCGCAGTCGCTCTGGAGCCAGATAGCCAATCGTCCCGAAGACTTCTCCGGTTCGTGTGTGGTCAGCTTCTTGGCCGATCTCCGCACGCGCAATGCCGTAGTCGATGACTTTTGCGTGACCGGAGCCGGAGACCAAAAGGTTGGAAGGCTTGATGTCCCGGTGCAGGACCGCATTCTCGTGACCGTATTGAATGGCCTCAGCGAACTGCAGAAAGAGGTCGAGGCGTTGGCCCCGGTCTAGGGCCTTCTCGTTGGCGTAGCAGAGAATGTCTTGCGCGCCGTCCACGTATTCCATGGCGATGTAGGGCACGGTTGCGCCCTCCACCTGGGTTTCGCCAGCGTCAAATACCTGTGCGATGGCGGGGTGTGTGAGTTTCCCGAGTACTTCGGCTTCAAACTGGAAGCGCTTGATGGCGCGTTCCGAAAGGCCTCCGCGCATGACCTTGAGTGCGACCTTGCGGGAAGGGCGCTCTTGACTGGCTGAGAAAACGTCAGCCATGCCSCCGGCGCCGATGCGCTTCTCCACCAGGTAGTGACCGATGCGAGTGCCCCGAGGAATATCGAGGGCCGGAGTCACGGGCGCAAAGTCTGAGGAGGGGACAGGCAAGTCGAACATGGTCGTGCCCTCAATGGATGAATTCAGCAGGGCCAAGGCCAAGGAAATGACCGGTTCGCCAAGGGGGCTATCCTTGAGGTACGCACGGCGCTTCCCTTGCGGGAGATCGAGGGAGGACTCGAATAATTGCCGGACTTGGCTCCATTGCTTTGAYYCCNTNGMAGWTMCWRSGNNSGYAAYMSWWWSYSSMWWSCCNWCASSAANSSGANGGANNGYCGWWWTMCMYSRYCARAMKTTSSWKSAKCCAGGCGCGGCCGGTGCTCCAGGCCCTTTCGACCGTGCGTTCTGAGACCCCAAGGACCTCGGCGCTCTCCTTGTTTGTCCGGCCACCAAAGAACTTCAGTTCGATCACTTCGGCGAGCTCGGGATCCATTTCGGCCATGTGGGACAGGGCCTCGTCCAGGGCTAGGAGCTCGACTCCGCGCTCCCCGTAATAGTCGACGATTTGATCCAGGTTCTCGCGTTGGGCATCGCCACCGCGCTTGAGCGCTTTGCGATTGCGCGCATGGTCGATCAAAAGTTGGCGCATGGCCTTGGCCGCGGTTCGCAGTAGATGCTGGCGATTTGAGAGCGGGACTGATGAAATGCCTTGGAACATCTTGAGGTAGATTTCATTGACCAAGGCCGTCGGCTGGAGCGTATGCCCGGCCCGTTCGTGGGTCAGGTATTGGCATGCCATGGCGTGCAGTTCGGCATATACCTCGTGGACCAATTGTTCCTTCGCGTGCTCTTCTCCGTGCTCGATTCGGCGCAAGAGCAGGGTGACTGAGTTGGGGTCCATGCACGCATTCTACCCCTGGATTTCAATGAGAGGGGCAGGCACCCGGGGAATGCTCGTCAATGCCAAGGTGACTCCCGTTTTGGGGTGCTCGAAAACCCCTGGCAGGTTCCAAAGCCGAGTTTTCGGAGCGGAACAGCGGAGCTGAGGTGCCCTCTATTTACCGGCTGGGTGGGTCGTAATGGGAAGATTCGATTTGGGGCGGCGATCCGTGGGTAGGAAGAAGTCGGCACGCATGCTCAGTCCCCTCCTGATTTGAATGTCGGACTCTTGCCACAGAACCCCTTGGGCCGTCTCTACTTGGAAGGTCAGAATCTTAGAGTTCAACCCTTCATCAGACCATGTCAGCTTGGTGAAGCGTTGCAGTCCGATCCCCTCCTCGTCGTAAAACCCCATGGAACTCGGAAGCCCGGTTTCCGGATCGATTTCAGCGTGGATCGACGAATCGCGGCCCAATGGGAGAGTTCGTCTGTGTGGCTGAGCCGGATCCGCATCCCAGTTTTTGCCATTCTGCCACGAGTGCAATGCGGCGCGCAGGTCGAACCAGTTGCGCGTGGTCAGGGCATCGGCTTCCTTGATCTCCACACTCTCGGAGGCTCGAGCGGAGGTTGCAAAGACCACGCCATTGTGCAAATGCTGGAGGACCCTGCGGCCCTGGACTTCCGGATCGCTAGCTAACTTGAGCCGTGCAAAACCGCGGTCCGCCAGGGTGACCCTGAGGCTGTGGGGATCATCGGGCGCATTGGCGTATAAAACCTTCGAAGTGGATTGCACAGCGGCCATGGACGTGGTGCGGGGGAGGGGCTGGGGCGCCGACTCCACAGGCGGTTCTGACTTACCTTGCTCGGATGCCGCCGCGGGGTCGGTTGGGTTTTTAGAGCACGCCAATGCCAAGCAGAGCAGCGCCAAAGGCACGGCTCTGCTCAAATTTATCGAGGGCGTGAACTCAAAAAACATCAGTTCAGGTCGTTGGCCCAGCGCAGCCATTCCTCATCGGCGTTTTCGCCATAGTTGCGGTCGGCTAGCGCTATCAGGTCAGCGAGCAACCATGTGCGAACTGCGGGGCGCACTTCAGGCAAAGCTTTGGCCAGCGCTCGCGCACAGTCACCGAGGTGTTCCTTGCTCCTGTGACCCATGTAAGTGAGGCTGCGCGATGCGGCAGCCGCCGGAAGATTCATTTCATCCCGAAGCACCATGGCCAGGTCTTCGATGGCCTCAAAATCCATGAGGTGGGCCAAGATTTGAGCGCAGTGTGAGCGCACTCCGTGTTCTTCATCCGAGAGGGAGCGGCGCAAGATCGGGCTGAGGCCTTCGGGGCGTGCACCGGCAATAATCATTTTGAGCAAAGCCCATGACGCGTTGTTTCGAACACCCTTGTCGGGGGATGTGGCCAAGAGGTGCACGAGTTGGCTGGTGGGCGCCGTCGCTTTGGCTTGCAATCCGAGGGCGTAAGCGGCGTTGGCAACCACCTGCGGGAGTGGATCTTGCAAGGCTGCAGTCAGGGGGCCCACGGGATCGACGCGGTGGGCGCGACCCAAGTCGCGAGCATCGCTGGGTAGCTTGCGCACCTCGCTGAAGCCTAGGGCGAATGCTGCGATTTGACGCCTGAAGGGGGGGCCGGTTTCGAGGGCCAAGATCAGGTCGGACTGGTGGCGCGTGGCCCGGAAGCGAATGTCCTCCTCAATCTTGGTAGCCCTATGCTGTTCCGTGCTGTCCTTGGCCGTGATCTGGAGGTTGCTCCAGTAGCGCTGTGCCATATCCAAACGGATGAAGAGGTTGTTGATGTCAATGTCCTCGTCGGCGCCCAGGGACACGCTGGCCTTTTTGTAGATCGAGGGGTTCGGGGCCTCTCCCTTGGGGGGGCTGGAGCAGGCGGCGAGAAGGAGCSGTGCGGCTACCAGGAGAAATCGAAAACTGGGCATGATTCTGGGCGGCACAAGGGCCGGGGAGGGGGTCACCATCGAGCTCTGAAAGACGGCTGTTGCGCTTTGAACTTCCCAGGCATTCTCCCCAATGTCCAGGGGGTTGGGAAGCGCGTAATCGGGACCGACCCGAACGTCTTGCCTGGAATGGGTCCTAGGGCCGGGAAATCCACGTCAGGCCACATGAGCGGGGGGTGCAACTTGGGTACGATCTGGCCCCAGCGATTCGCCCCCGGGGGGNACGGCGGATTGGGCCTWGGCCGTTGGACTTTGCGCAAATYCCCYCGCTTTGCCCGTCAAACCGATAGCTATGCACTTGTTGGATGCCATGACCCGAGAGGGTTTTGAAGAGGTGATCGCCCTGCACGACCGTGAGTCGGGCATGCGGGGCTGGATTGCTATCCACGATACGAGCGCGGGKCCTGCATTCGGCGGTATTCGGCGTTTCACCTATCGCTCTGAGTCGGAGGCTGTCATGGATTGCCTGCGGCTTGCGAGGGCTATGACCGACAAATGCCAGCTGGCTCGACTGCCTGCGGGTGGGGGCAAGGTGGTCTTGCTCGACGAACCGGATGTGGATTGGGACAAGGGTTACGCCGCCCTGGGTCGCAAGATCGAGGCCATGGGAGGCCGTTTTTACACGGGACCCGACGTGGGCACGGGCGTCAACGAGCTCGCGAGCCTGGTGGCTGAAACCCGCTTCGCCACGGACCCGGGTCCGGACGGCCCCGGTGAGCTGGAAGCGGCCACGGCAGAAGGTGTCTTCCGAGGGATGGAGGCCGCGCTTATCCAGCTGGATGGCAAGCTCGATTGGTCCAGCCAGAAAATCGTCGTTCAGGGCTTGGGTGCGGTGGGCAGTTTGCTCGCCAAGCGCCTGGTCGAGCAGGGAGCCCAGGTAGTGGGCAGCGATGTGGACACGGACCGGCTCAAGCAGGTCGTCCAGGAGCTGGGCATCGAAGGTTTGGACTCCACGGAAGTTTTACATCACCCGTGCGACGTTCTGGCGCCCTGCGCCATGGGGGGGCTGATCCACGATTTGACCCTGGAACGCCTAAAAACCAGGGTGGTCGCCGGCGCAGCCAATAATGTGCTGGCTAGAACCCTCCACGGGGATCGCCTACACGACCTGGGCATCCTGTATGTCCCTGATTTTGTGATCAACAGTGGGGCCCTTATCCGCGGCACCATTTTTCATCTCGAAGGGCGCCGCGAGCCGGTTGCCACCATCGGGGATCGGGTCGGAACCATGGTGGGGGAGGTGCTCAAAGAGGCCACCCGCTTGGAAGCCGCACCCACCCGCGTCGCTCGCCGTCTCGCTCGCAAACGCCTCAAGGATCTCCGCGATCCGAACCGGTAACCACTCTCGCGCTCTCCATGCTTCTGAATTTCCTATCTCCAGTCCTGCTGCTTATCTCCTCTTTGGCAGCACCCCTGCAGGATGTTACTGCGCCCCCGGTCGAGGCTCCGGCCCAGTCTACCGAGGTCGTCGAGGATGCGCGACCCGGTTGGTTGGTGTCCGTGGACGGTTTGGGCGTGGGCATGTACATCCCCGAGAACGAACGGTTGGTGTACCTGGTCGAGCTGGACATGGCCCTGGTCGGCAAGATCAACGTGGGCTCGTTCGTGATCACCAGCAAGGTCGAAGATTACCGGTCCGGCCTGCCGCGGTTGGGGAGTACGGATAGCGGTCCGAAGAAGCGCAAGGGGCACATTCAGGGCAAGGCCGCAGGTCGCTACCTCAACTACACCCTGGGCCATTCGATCGACGCTCGCATCCTGCCCCAGGTTTGGCCCCATGTGATCGTGCGCGATTATCAAACGGGCACGGAGAACAGGCGCCGCGAWWKYAYSWAYGGANCGCCGGGATGACAAGCCCATGTCGTGGTATCGGCGCGACCGCCATTGTCGCGGATGTGAACGACGCGAGCACTTCCGCAAGCCCCGGTTGCTCGGCAGCGAATACCACTGCAAGGGCTGCAAGATCGGTGAGCACAGGGACTGGGATGCACCCAAGATGCAGTCGATTCCAGAGGGGGCCTTGGACATGCTCAGCTCCATATTTGTGGCCCGTGAATTGGTCATCAATCAGGGTGAGCCCATCAACTTCCCCCTGCTGGACAAGGACTCTTGGTGGGACTTGAGCATGACTCTTGGCCGCCACGCGAACATCAAGACTCCCGCCGGTGTGTATGCCTGCCAGGCCGTGAAGTTGGATCCCAAGACACCGAAGGGCGTCAAGAAGCGCAAGGATTTCAAGGGGCTCTTCGGCATTCACGGAACCCTGAGTATCTGGCTGGATCGAGCCACTGGCGTCCCGGTCAAAATCGAGGGCGTCGTGCCGTTGGGGCCGTTGGACCTGGACGTGTCGATCAACTTGCAAAGCGCCAGCGGAGCCCCGAAGGGCTTYGAACCGGTCACGGAATAACCGGGTACCGTGAATACGGTGTCAGGCACGATGTCACCACTAACGGCCCTACG
>JAESRM010000272.1 GCA_016764635.1 Planctomycetota bacterium | reverse complement strand
TGGGTCTAGCCTTTGGCGGTGGCCAAGAGACCACTTTCCTCAAGAAGCTTCTCCATCATCTCGCCCAGACGGGCGGGACTCGCGCTCATGAGGACACCGGCGGCTTCCAAGGCTTTGACCTTTTCGGCTGCGGTTCCCTTACCACCAGCAATGATGGCGCCCGCGTGGCCCATGCGTTTGCCGGGGGGCGCCGTCTGGCCAGCGATGAAGCCGACCATGGGCTTCTTCACGTGGGCCTTGATGTAGTCGGCGGCAGCTTCCTCAGCCGTACCACCGATCTCACCGATCATGACGATGGCGTCGGTCTCGGGGTCTTCGTTCATGGCCGTCAGGACGTCCACGAAGTCGGTGCCGTTGACCGGGTCGCCGCCGATGCCGACGCAGGAGGACTGGCCGATTCCACGGGTGGTCAATTGCCACACCGCTTCGTAGGTCAGGGTTCCGGAGCGGCTGATGACGCCCACGCGGCCCGGCTTGTGGATGTAACCGGGCATGATGCCGATCTTGCACTCACCGGGGGTGATGACGCCGGGGCAGTTGGGACCGATCAAGCGAGTCTTGGAACCTTTGAGGGCGTCCACAACGCGCACCATGTCGAGCACCGGAATGCCTTCGGTGATCGTCACGACCAATTCGATCTCGGCCTCGATGGCTTCGATGATGGCGGCTGCCGCGAAGGGCGGCGGCACGTAAACCACGGATGCGTCACAGCCGGTCTCCTTCTTGGCCTCGGCGCAGGTGCCGAAAACGGGCAAGCCCAGGTGAACGGTGCCCGGCTTACGCGGGTTGACTCCACCGACCATGTTGGTGCCATACTCGATGGCCTGCTCGCTGTGGAAGGTTCCGGTCTTACCGGTGAAGCCCTGACAGATGACTTTGGTGTTCTTGTCTACGAAAATACTCATGGCTTAGGCTCCTTTGACTGCGATGCAGATTTTCTGGGCGGCGTCGTCTAGGTCGGTGGCGGGAATGATCGGAAGGCCCGAGTCCTCGAGCATCTTGCGTCCCAGTTCCACGTTGGTGCCTTCGAGGCGCACGACGAGGGGTACTTTCAGGTCGATCTGCTTGACAGCGCCGATGACGCCCTCAGCGATGATGTCGCACTTCATGATTCCGCCGAAGATGTTGACGAGAACGCCGTCAACCTTGGGATCGGACAGGATGATGCGGAAGGCTGCGGTCACGTTCTCGACCGWGGCTCCGCCGCCCACGTCCAAGAAGTTGGCGGGTGAACCACCGTAGAGTTCGATCACGTCCATGGTGGACATGGCCAAGCCGGCGCCGTTCACCATGCAGCCGATAGTGCCGTCCAGGGAGATGTAGGAAAGGCCAAACTTGCTGGCTTCCAACTCATTGGGGTCTTCCTCGTGGATGTCGCGCAGTTCGCTCCATTCGCTATGGCGGAATTCCGCGTTGGGATCGAAGTCGATCTTGGCGTCCAGGGCCATGACCTTGCCGTCCTTGGTGGTGACGAGCGGGTTGATCTCGGCGATGGAGCAGTCTTCTTTACAGAAGGCTTCGCCCAGTCCGTTGAAATACTTAGCGGCCTCGGCCACCAGGTTGGCGGGGATCCCCATGCCTTCGGCCAAACGCTTGGCGTCGGCGGGGTCGAGCTTGCCGTCGGCGGTGAGGGGTGCCTTGAGAATTTTCTCAGGGTTTTCCTCAGCCACGGTTTCGATCTCCATGCCGCCTTCGCTGGAAGCCATCATGACCGGACAATTGGTTTCGCGATCGATCGCGATGCCCAAGTAGTACTCGGTTTCGATGTCGGAACCTTGTTCTATCCAAAGCTTGCGCACCAGCTGACCTTCCGGCCCGGTCTGGTGCGTGATCAGGGTCATGCCCATGATCTTGTCGGCGGCTTCGCGAGCTTCCTGCTCGCTGCGAACCAGGATGACTCCGCCACCCTTGCCGCGACCACCTGCGTGGATCTGAGCCTTGACGACCTGCAAGGTCGTGCCAAGTTCTTTGTAGGCTTGCACAATCTCGTCGACGGACGTGCAAACCCGGCCCTCGGGCACGGAAAGTCCGTACTTGGCCAAGAGCTGCTTGGCTTGGTACTCGTGAATCTTCATCTCTGTTTGATTGGGTGTGAGATGGTCCTGGGGCTCCAAAAGGGGAGCGGGCAGGGCCCTCGATATGGATTCCCACGCATACGATACGTCGCGCGGGTTTGCGAGGAGTCTAGCTACCCCCCCTCCCGATCTCCACCCAAACAAAGGGACCTGGGCGCTTAGACCCAAAGGTTGGTAGGATTTCCGGCAATGCCCACCCCCAAATCACCCGGAACCATCCTCATTGACCGGGAACTCGACGCACTATTGGGCCTAGCCCTGCGCACGGCCCCCGACGGACACCCCATCACAAAGGCCCAGATTCAGCCCGCCAGCGTCGATTTGCGGCTCGGCAAGCGCGCCTGGGCCATGCGGGCCGGTTTCCTGCCCACCGGGAATGCCATCGAGGACCACCTGAAACACCTGCAGGACGGGGCCCTGGACTTGGACGGGGACGGTTGCCGCCTGGAGCGCGGCCGGGTTTACCTTGTCGAGCTGGAAGAGAGCCTGGCCCTGCCCGCCGACGTCTCAGCACGCTTCAACCCACGCAGCTCCACGGGCCGCTGCGACCTGTTCACCCGGGTTCTCAGCTCACGCCACGCACGCTTCGATGAGGCCCCCGCAGGCTACCGCGGGCCGCTCTTCCTGGAGGTCTGCCCGCTTTCCTTCTCGGTCCACCTGAAGCGCGGAGACCGGCTTTGCCAGGTTCGCCTGCAACGGGGCGATCCGGGCTTGAGCACCGCCGAACTACGCGCCATCTACAAAGAAACGCCCTTGGCCTTCGAAGGCGACCGGGCCCTCAGCGAGCAAGAGGTTCGCTTTGGAGAACAGGGCGACCTACTGCTCTCCGTAGGCCTCAAGGACCGGGATCCGGCCGGCTGGCGCGCGCGCTCCAATACGCCCCTGCTGCGCTTCGCCGAACAAGGCACCCACGATCCAAAGGCCTTCTGGGAYCCGGTAGATGCGCAGGATGGCCGCTGTATCCTGGATCCTGGGCACTTCTATATCTTCGCYAGCCACGARCGCATCCGCATCCCGGCCCACCTGGCGGCGGAGATGCTGCCCGTGGATGTGGGCATYGGCGARYTGCGCAACAACTACGCKGGCTTYTTCGACAACGGCTTTGGCTGGGACGAGGACGAAGCCGGGCGCCCCATCGGCACGGGCACACCCGCCGTGCTCGAGGTTCGCGCCCACGACGTGCCCTTCCAAGTGGAGCATGGCCAAACCTTCTTCCGCTTGCGCTTCTTCCGCACCAGCGGGCGCCCCAGCGATCTGTACGGAGAAGGACGTTCGGGTGCCTCCTATCGTGGCCAAGACCTGACCCTAGCGCGCTGCTTCAAGCGCGATTGATTCGGAGGGCGGGCCGCCAGCGATGGCCTGGCAAAATCCCGCGTAACCGAATAGGCATGAGCTAAGCCGAAGAGGACCGATCAATCGGCCCTCTTCGGCTTTGTACTAGTTCGCGCGGTAAAACGCGAGTCAGCTAGTCTTGCTGGGCACCAAGGGTGCCAGCTTCAGTAGACCGGAAGGCACCCTGAGTGCCTGCTCCAGCAAAAAGCTGACTAAATGGCGCCGTGTCGCGCACGCTGGCGCTTGTTGATCTTGCGGCCACCGACGGTCTTTTGACGGGTACGGAAGCCGGTCATCTTGGCTTTCTTTGACTTACTGTTGCGGAGTTTGATCTTCATGGGAGGGTCCTCGGTAGGTTCCAGGCGGCGGAGTCTATCCGCCAGAAGGGACCAAGTCCACCATGCCAAACCCGGACTTTTCCAGGTTTGGCACTAATTTGGGTGGATCAGGTCAGATTGGGATGGGTTGGGAAGGATTCAGGCCTTGCGCGGCCCCACCATCTCACCCGGGATGACAGCTGCGTCAAATTCCTCTCCGGTCATGAATTCCATGGCGACGACCGTGTTGCGCAGGGTTTCACCGTCCTTAAAGGCCTTTTTGGCCACCTTGGCGGCGTTGTCGTAGCCGATGTGGCGGTTCAGGGCGGTCACCAGCATGAGCGATTGCTTCATGAGGCTGTCGACSCGGTCCGCATTGAGCTCCAACCCGTCCACGCACTTGGTGCGCAGGGAATCGCAGGCGTCAGCGAGCAAAGCCACGGACTCCAGCAGGTTGTGAATCATGACCGGCTTGTACACGTTCAGCTCAAAGTTTCCCTGGCTGCCAGCCACGGTCACAGCCACGTCGTTGCCCATGACCTGGGCGCAAACCATGGTCATGGCCTCGCATTGGGTAGGATTGACCTTGCCTGGCATGATCGAAGAACCCGGCTCGTTGGCGGGCAGGGTGAGCTCACCCAGTCCACAGCGCGGTCCCCCACCCAGCCAGCGAATGTCATTGGCGATCTTCATGAGGGCCACGGCGCAGGTTTTGAGGGCGCCGTGGGCGAAGACCAGGGCGTCGTGCCCGGCCAGGGCCGAGAACTTGTTGGGCGCGGTCACGAAGGGCAGGCCGGTTTCGGCTGCGATCTTGTCGGCGGCCAAGACGGCGTAATTGGGATGGGTGTTCAGCCCCGTTCCCACGGCCGTTCCGCCCAGGGCCAGCTCATAGAGGGCCGGCATGGTCTGCTCGATGGCGCGCATGCCGTCCGCAAGTTGCTGGACATAGCCGGAGAATTCCTGGCCCACGGTCAAAGGAGTCGCGTCCTGCAGGTGGGTACGGCCGATTTTGACCACATCGGCCCAGGTCGTGGCCTTCTCGTTCAGGCTATCCCGCAACCCATCGAGGGCCGGCAGCAAACGCTGCTGCATCTCTTCCGCGGCGGCCACGTGCATGGCGGTCGGGAAGGCATCGTTGGACGACTGGGCACGGTTCACGTGGTCGTTGGGGTGCACCGGTTTCTTGCTGCCCAATTCGCCACCGAGCATCTGAATCGCGCGATTCGAGATGACCTCGTTGGTGTTCATGTTGCTTTGGGTTCCGGAACCCGTCTGCCACACGACCAGGGGGAACATCTCGTCGTGGTCACCAGCGATGACCTCGTCAGCGGCTTTGAGCAGGGCGTCCACCTCGGGGGCCTGGAGCGTGTCCAGTTCACCCAAATCCCGGTTGGCCAGGGCTGCGCATTTTTTGACAATGCCCAGGGCCCGGATCATAGGACGGGTGAAGCGATGGCCTCCAATCTTGAAGTTACCGAGGCTGCGCTGGGTTTGCGCGCCCCAAAGACGATCGTTCTGGACCTCGATGGGCCCCATGGAATCGGATTCCGTGCGAGTGCTCATGGCTCTCAATGTTGGGTTGGTGGTAAATGAAAACCCACGGAGAGCGGGGTTCCACTACGAAGCACAAGGCGGGTTTACATCAAACCCAGATCTTGCATGGTCTGCGTGTCGGCTTGCACAGAGCCGGCGGTTTTTTGCATGAGTGCACGCGCTTCCGCGGTCAGCGAAAGCTCCACAATGCGCTCCACACCAGAGGAGCCGAGAATGGCGGGAACCCCCATGTAGAGACCTTCAAAGCCAAATTCGCCGTTGAGGCGGCAGGCGCAGGGCATCATGCGACGCGAGTCGTTCAGGATGGCCTCGGCCATGGCCACGGAGGCCGCGGCGGGTGCGTACCAGGCGCTGCCGGTCTTGAGCAAGCCTACGATTTCAGCGCCGCCATGGCGCGTGCGATGGGCCAACTCATCGAGCTTGTCCGCATCGAGCAGGTCCTGGGCAGCGACGCCGTTGATCGTGCAATGACGAGGCATGGGCACCATCGAATCCCCGTGGGCTCCGAGCACCATGGCGTCCACATCGGCGGTCGCGGTTCCTGTGGCTTCAGCCAGGAAGAACGCGAAGCGTGCCGCATCCAAAACACCGGCCATGCCGATCACGCGACGGGCCGGGAATCCCGTGTGATGACGCATGAGCGTCACCATGGAATCCAAGGGGTTGGTGACCACGATGACGATGGCGTCGGGGGACAAGCGGCGGATCGAACCCGCCACGTCGGCGATGATACGGCCGTTGATCTCGAGCAGGTCCGAACGGCTCATGCCTGGCTTGCGCGGGCGGCCGGCGGTCATGATGACCACGTCGGATTCGGCGGTCAGAGCCGGATCTGTAGTACCGGTGACACGGGTCAGGAAGCCCTCCACAGCGGCGCTCTGATTCAGGTCCAAGGCGATGCCCTGGGCGCGGCCTTCGAGCACGTCCACCAGGACGACCTCACTGGCCAGGTTCTTTTGTGCGCAGAGCTGGGCGCAGGTAGAACCCACGTATCCAGCACCAATGACCGTAATTTTGCGGGAGGGAATCTGGCTCATGACCCGGGCAGCATACCGCAAAGCAGGTCGAATCCCGACATAAATGAGGCCGACTAAGGGCTGGAAAGCAGGGGCAGCTCGAACCAGAAATCGGCACCGCCACCCGGCCGATCCGAGTATCCGATGGCCCCGCCCCAGGCCTCCAGCGTGGTGCGGCAATAAAAGAGGCCTAAACCGACACTGCCACCGGCGGATTGGGCCGCGTGGGGCCGATCGCCGGCTTGGGAGAAGCGCTGGAAGAGCAAACCACGTTTTTCGACGGAAACCCCAGGTCCCCGATCCAACACATGCGCCCGCACGCGGTCGCCCTCAACCTGCACGCGGACCTGAATCTCGCCACCTGGCGGGGAAAACGATAGGGCGTTGTCCAGCAGGTTGCCGATGACGCGCCCCAAGCGCGACCCGTTCCCAGGAACCTTCCACGAGTCCTCCCCCTGTATTTCGGAATCGAGCGTCAAGCCCGCCCGCTCGAGAGCGGGCCCGCGATCCTCAGAAGCCAAGCGTAGCTCTGCCGCCAAATCAGGCGCTCGCTCGCTGGAGCGTTCGACGGCCTGGGACTCGCGCACCTCCGCGGCGAAGACACTGAGGATTTCGCGCATCATTTCATCCTGCCGGCGCGCCTGCCTACCGGCCACAGCCAACAAGTGCTCTCGTTTTTCAGGAGCTAGGCTTGCCTGCCCGAGGATGGAAAGAGCGGCGGACATGCTCGATAGAGGCCCTCGTAAATCGTGCACGATGCACTGCAAAAGCACTTCCTTTTTCTGCGCTTCACTCTTCAAACGCTCCAGGCTGAGGTTGCTCTCGCGCACGCCTTGCAACAGTCCGTCCTCGCTAGCCCCCCAAGCGGGCAAGCGCTTCAAAATCAAACCCCGCGCGCCTTTAGGATCCAGCAAGGCCAAGGCCTCGAGCTGTAATTCCACCCCATCATCAAATGTTTCGATCCAAGGACCCGACGACAAACTGCCGGGAGCCGTACCCGCCCAAAACTCCTGGGCATCCACCAAAAAGTTCCCCAGGAAGCTAGACGGGTCCATCTCAGCTAAACACACAGGTGTCGCTTCCGCGTCTTCCAAGAACACGCGCAGCCAATCATGCACACGGGACAAGAGCTTGCATGTACCGCCCGCATCCATTTCGAAAACGGCCTGGTCGCTCGGACCGCCGGCCCGATTCATGCGCGCCGACTCCAGGGCCTGTTGAGCCAGGTCCCCATGTAGCAATTCCAACTCATTGCCCTGCTGTTGAATACCGCGCAGTCGGTTTGTGCTTTGGGTCGAGTCCAGGAGGCAAATGAACGTGCCCTCCCCGTCGGGTATCAGGTGGAGATCACCGATTCGTTGCGCACCCAGATCCACAGACCTCAAACAGAGGGGGTCGCTGACGGGCAGCAAGCCCTGCAACACTGCAAATGATTGCTGCGCATCGTCGCCCACCGCGGGCGTGGACTCGCCAAACATCTGCCAACCGCCGCCGCTCGCAAGCACCTCCCCAAGCCCGTCCAACCGGCACCATGCCGCACTGCGACCCTCCATGAGAGTCCTGGCCAAAGCTTCGAGGGGCACGCCGGAGGGAAGTTCCATGTCGATTCCTAGCGGCCTCCAGCCAGTTCAATAAATGCCTGCTCCACACCAAGCCCACTGCTTGCGCTGGAGAATACCACCGGGCCCCAATCGATGCGCGCCCTCCACTCATCCGGTGATATGGCGAAGTCCTCTTCGCGATCGATTTTATTGACCAAATTGACCAGCTTGGCATTTGGGTTCTGCTCCAACAGACGCGCGCGCAATTCGATCATGACCTGGAGGCTTTCCAGGCGCGTGCCGTCCGCAACTAGCAAGGCACCCGCTGCCCCGCGCATGTAACTGCTGCGCACCTCTTGCCAACGATCCTCGCCGTGGAGATCCCAGATCACAAGGGAGACTTGCTGCTCGCCCACCTGACAGAGCTTCTTATCAATTTTCACCCCGACCGTGGTCTGGTAGCGCTCATCGAATTCGCTATGCACAAACCTCCGAACCAGGGATGTTTTTCCCACGGCGTAGGCGCCGAGCAAACAGATCTTCTTGCGGATCATGGAAGCGGGGTGAAAGGGAACGAGAGGAAGTTAGGGTCGGGGTAGGGAGGGAATCACCGCAATGCGAACCCCTGCGATAGGGCTGCGCG
>JAESRM010000271.1 GCA_016764635.1 Planctomycetota bacterium | reverse complement strand
GTTCTTGGCTCGCTATGCGACTTTCCCGTCCAAACCACCAAAGCGGGGTACCCTTGGGTGTGCAAAGTTCTTCCACCCGACAGACCCCCTCTCGACTGAGCCTTGGCTTGGTCCTGGCCGCTCTTCTTCCCGCCTGCCTGGTGGCCCCGCCCTCCGCCCAAGTCTTCTCAAGCAATGGCACCGTGCGCGGTTCCTCCACCGTGGAAGCGCAAGATCTGGCCGACAAGCTGGACTACCTGCGCCCCAATTTGATGAAGGCCTTGCCCGGCGCCCGGGAAGTCGAGGACCTGGAGATTTGGATCCAAGACACCCCCGGCCTGTACGCCTTCCCCCACAGCGCAAGCAGCGACGCCGAAGGCCTCTGGGCTGAAAGCCACGATCGCATTCTGCTGGCCCGCGATGCGGACGACCTGGAACGCACCCTGGCCCACGAACTGGTGCACGCCAGCCTGGGCGAAGACTGGAACACCCTGCCCGGAACCCTCGAGGAAGGGTTGGCCGACTACATGTCCACCCAACTCGTGCCGGATGCCGCCCCGCGCCTGCGCGCCGGTCGATTGGCCAGCGCCGCTTTGGCCACTGGCGGATTGGGCATGACCCTTTCGATTCGCTTGCCCAGTAGCCCCGCCACCTGGATGGCCCGCATCACCTTGAGCGGAACTCAGCCCTCCGCCAACCCCCAGCGCGACGTCTTCCGTTTGGCTGCGGGACTCTCCTCCACCAAGGTCACTGCCGCATCCAAGCGCGGTTACTACGGCCTGGCTTTCCTGCTCATCGACCGCACCATCGAGCGCCACGGTCTGCAGCACCTACACAACCTGTGCCTCTCGGCCGAACAGCAGGGCTACGACGCCATCCCGCGTCCCTGGTTGCTCGAGGCTGCAAACCTCCAAGACAACCCCGAAAACTGGCGCCAAGCCGCGTTGGAAGGCATGGGCGAAGCCGAGCTGATCGAATTGCTCAAGATGCACCCCGGGTTTGTGCGTGATGCTGCCGCTGCCCACCTGCGCGACAAGGGCGTTCAAAGCTTGGAAGGAATCCAAATCAGCCTGACCCTGCGAGAGAGCAACACCACCTTGGACCTGCAGAAAGACGAGCTCTTCACAGAAGCCCTGCTAGCTCAGATCTCCCACTAGCTCGCAACGTAAAGGTCTACGGGCTAAACGTCGGCGCTATAGCGATAGACGCCGCGCTGGCCCTGGGTCTCTTCGATGGCCACACTCAGGCCGTCCACCGGAGCATCCGGGAAGCACTCGCCCAAGCGCTCCAACAGCAACCGACCGATCCAAGTGGCCAGGTTTTCCGTACTGATGTTGTTGAGCGGCATGACGATCACGTCGCCCGTCGGCGCTGCGTAGTAGAGATCGTTGTAGCGCACTTCGGTCACGCCATCGTCGCGCTCATTGACCTTGAGCACATGGTGCTTGCCGGGCACAAGCCAGTGCTCATCCAAGTCGTCACAGATCTTGCGGATGACCGGTTTGATCTTGTTGAAGTCGATGACAAGGCCGAACTCCGAAAGTCCGGCCTCCACATCCACGTACACCCGATAGTTGTGACCGTGCAAACGCTCGGTGGTGCCGTCGGGAAAGATTAAAAAATGGGCGCAGGAGAACTTGAGGTACTCCTTGGCCACATCGATGCCCCAGGTTTCCATGGTGTATTTTGCTTAGATGACCGGTTGATCGATGCGCGGCTGCTGGCCGCGCAAAACGGAAGAGTCGCCAAAGAGGGTGCTTTGGTCCACGGTGGGCGCTTTATCCAAAGCTTCCACGTCGATCTGACCGGACTGGGCGTAGGCCGCGAGTGCATTTGAGAAGGTCACTTTCTCCACGATCTCGGGGTCGATGCCGCCCTCCAGCATCAGGTGTGCACTGCGCGGAACAGCCAGGGGATCGCTCACGCCCCAGTCGGCGGAACTGTCCACGATGATGCGTTCGGCGCCGTACTTGCGCACGATTTCCACCATGCGAGCGCTGTCCATTTTGGTGTGCGGGTAGATGGTGAAGGCCGCCCATGCGCCGCGGTCCAGCACACTCTCCACGGTCTCTTCGTTGTTGTGGTCGATGACCAGGTGCTCCATGGGGATGCCGATGTTGGCTGCCACGTCGACGGAACGGATCACGCCGTTCTTCTTGTCGCGGTGCGGGGAGTGCACCATGACCATCATGTCGTTGTCGGCGGCCAATTGCAGTTGGGCCTCGTAGGCGCGATCCTCTGCGGCAGTGATCTCGTCGTATCCAATCTCACCGATGGCGACCACGCCCTCCTTGAAAGCGAAGCGCGGGAGCAGCTCGAGCACCTCTTTGGCGAGCCCCTCGTTGTTGGCTTCCTTGGAGTTCAAACCGATCGTGCAGTAATGCGCGATGCCGAATTGGGAGGCGCGGAAACGCTCCCAGCCCACCAAACTCGCAAAGTAATCGATGAAGGAACCCACTTGGGTGCGCGGCTGTCCCAACCAGAAGGCGGGCTCGATCACGGCACGGATGCCGGCCTTGGCCATGGCCTCATAGTCGTCGGTGGTACGACTGGACATATGGATATGCGGATCGAAGAAGCGGAGTTGGTTCATGGGAGTGTCTGGGGTTGGGCTCGCTTGCAATGCGAGCCATGTGCGGGGGGTTTTAGGCTTTTTCGAAGGCACGCCATTGCGCCTGTTGGAATTCACCGGCCAGGGCTTTCTCGAGCCACTCGTCGCCGGGGTTTTCGGTGAGCCACTCGCGCAGCTGGGTTTCCCCTCCGGCGCGTGCCATGGCGAGCGCCACGGGGCCGCGTTCGGCGGCCGGCAGATGGTTCCATTCGGTGATCAAACTGTCCAGCGCGCGCTGCCCGCCATGGGTGCCTATGAGCAGCCAGAGGTTGCTCAAGATCGGGCGACTGGCGCTGCGGCGCTCCTCCACCAGATCCAAGGCCATGCGCGCCAGCTCCGGGCAAAGGCGGCCATCCAAACCGGAGAAGCGCCACAGGGGCGAATCCATGAACAGGGACTTGATACAGGCCGAATGCCAGGCGACGTCGGGGAAGAACTCGACCGGATAGGGCGTGTCGCAAACCACCGACTCGAAGACGCCGAGGATGTTGGTGCGGCAGCCTTCGCTGGCTTGCCACTCGAAACGCGCGCCGTCGGGCAGCAGGGCCAAACTCTTGTACAAAGCGCGCAATTCGCCCTCGTCCGCATAGCGGAAGCATTCGTTGAAKGCCTCCTYRAARGACTCTTGYTCGAGATCCTCGCGGGACAGAATCAACGCCACGCGCAGGGTTTCGAGCACSGAGTAGCGCTCGGGATTCCAACCGGAGCAAAGGCCGCGGGCCTGCTCSAAGGACTCCGGGGACAGGTTCAAATCACGGCGTTTGGCATGCCGGCTGGCCTGGGCCAAACGCGTGGCGAGATCCCCCACGGGCCCCTCGCTGGCGCCACCGCCACGCTCCAGGAAAGCGACCCCCTTCGCATCCAAGTGGGGTTTGAGGGCTTGCGTGAGCCAAAGCCGGGTGTTCATCGTGCTGGTTGCAGTCATTGTTTCTTTTCTAGCTCGGGGGTGGGGGTCACCGCAGGTTCTACAGGCGCTTCAACCGCCGGCGCAACAGACTCAGACCCAGCCTGCTTGCCCCTGGGCCTGGAGTCCAGGTCCCATTGCAGGCCGCGGATCAAAAAGCTGGTCGAGGCGACCACCATATAGGGCGGGCGCAAAAAGTCACTGGCTCCCCCACTCTTCCACTGGGTTTTCATCAAGTGGGGACTGAGTCGCTGGTACCAGGTGCGCCGCTCCTCAACAGGAAGCAATTCGATGGCCCGGGCCGCGTAATAGTGACCAAAGAAGTAGAAGTAACCCGCGTTGGCGTGGAAGCCTTCGTGGGGAATCGGCCGTGTACGGGCATGGTCCAGGAAGCCATGGAAGCGGAAAAACTCGTCCAGGCCCTCCCGTATGCGGTCATGGGTGATGCGCTTCACGCCGGCCCGGGCCAGGGCCCAGTTGCAGACCTGAATGCGCGAAAGGCTGCCTTCCACCATATTGATGTCTTCCAAACCCCTCACGCCGCCATTGGGTCGCAAGTCGTAGGCATAGGCCCCATTGGGCAAAGCGCAGCGCTCCACATAGCGCACGGCGCGCTGGATGACTCGATCTTCGATGGACCAGCCCAGCACGTCCTTAGCGTCCACCAATGCGGGCAAGACCGCCGCGGTGGTGAAGCTTGTGGCCCAGGTCGGCGTGGTCGTGAAAGGCGGTTCGTCGTAGTAAGCCCAGCCCCCGGAGAGTGCCTGGTGCTTCAACAGAACCGCAAGGAATTCCTGGCCTCGGCTAGTCAGTAGGGTCTGCCACTGCGCCTCCTTGAAGCCCTTGTTTTGCAGGAGTTCCACGCAGGTGGAAAATCCGTAGACCGCCGACCAGACGATGTCGATGTCCCAGTCGGAATCGCGCTTGGGCAGCTCGATGGTGCACAGGTGGCGCACGGCTTTTTCCAATGCGGCCTGCTCGGCATCGGTACGGAATTCCACGCCGGCCAGGGCTCCACAACCCAAGGCGTGGGCCCCAAGCAACCAGGACTTGTAGGTCGAAAGAGCGAAGCCATCTTCGAGCACACTCTCAGGGCCCTGGCCCCCCCAGGAACCGTCATCGTTCTGTTCGCCGATCAAGTAACCCACGGCGAGATCCAACTTCTCAGACACTTGCTCGGCCGGAATGAACGGACTGGAAACCTGCTCAGAATCCTGTTTCTTGGGCTTCTGCGGGACTTCCTCAGATTCTTGGCCGGCCCATGCCCCGGCGGTCAAAGACGCCGAGAGCCAGAACGCCCAAGTGATTTTCCATGCGCAGTCCGTTGTCACAGTGAGCCTTTCCCGCCGGCCTTGAGCTCTTCGAGCTGCGCCTGCTTGCACTGTAATTCCTGGCCCGTTTCCACGAGCTGGTTGCGCGCTCTCAAGAGGGACAGGCGCGCCTTGGATTCGGCCAATTTGAATTCGTCTTGAGCCACGACCTTGGCCGCTTCGGCAGCGCCCAACGCCCATTGCAAGGACTCCAATTCCTGGGGCACTTCAAATTCGGCCACCAGACGCGCTTCCATGCGCGCTTGGTCCAGGGCTTTCTGCGCAAACTCCACGCCCTTACGGTTGCGTCGAATGATTTCGTCCTTGGCCCGCGCCTCTTCCTCACCCTCGTAGATCTCGATGATGCCCTGCAGATCCTGACGCTTGGATTCCAAACGGCTGATCGCCCGCTCCACCCCCAATTGGGCCTTGGCCAAATCCAGAACGCTCTCCGCATCCCGGAAATGGGCCCACTTGCCACGGGCCACTTCCACATCTCGGTCGGCCTCCAACAGATCCCGTCGGGCTCCTGCGAGATCATTGGCCGTATCCAACTCCGCGATCTCCAGCTTCAGACGGGTTTCCTCCAGTTCCCTTTCCAAGGCCTGGACCTCCAATGCCGTATCCTCGAGCGCTTCGGGCTTGGCTGTGGGCTCGGCGGCTGGGTCCTGGTTTCCGGCTTTCACGGCTTCACCTGTCTCTTGGGACGGGGTGCAATCCGTCATGGGAGGAGCCGGGGTGACGCAGGAAGCCGTCGTGGCGAGGATCAGTAGCAGGGCTTGGGTGACTTTCATGTTGGTTGGAATCGCAGGGCTGGAGCGGCTTGTCGGGGTCGATCGGCGCGTGGGCCTTCCGTAGGCGTCATGCTAGCCCGGATGAATCCTGATGGCCCGGTTCAGGCCCAGCAAATCGTCCCCTGACAGCATTTTACAGGATTTTGGACCTGGGTCGCTCCTCCGGAGCACGGGAGAGGCCCCCGGCAACCCGCCCATGCGAAAATCCCTTCCCCCGAATCCCAAGCCCCTGTAGCCAACGCCGGTTGCGGGCGGATAACCTGTCGGGGTCGAAACCCAGTTGGAGGTCGCGCCTGGCCCAAGGCCCGCCCGTGTCCCCACCCCTTCTTCCCTATATCAGCCCCATGACCCACGGCGCCTACACTCCCCCCGCACCCGTCAACGAACCTATCCGAAGCTACGCTCCGGACAGCCCCGAGACGGCTTCCCTTAAGAAACGCCTCCAGGCCATGTCCCAAGAGGTCGTCGATGTCCCCATCATCATCGGCGGAGAGGAGATTCGAACGGGCAACACGGGCCAGTCCATCGTGCCGCATAAGCACCGGCACGTGCTCGCGCAATTCCACCAGGCCGATGCCTCGCACGTGGCGAAAGCCATCGATGCCGCCGAAAGCGCTCGCAACAGCTGGATGAATTTGCCCTGGCAAGAGCGCGCCGCCGTGTTCCTCAAGGCCGCCGACCTGCTCTGCGGTCCTTGGCGCGATACGATCAACGCCGCCACCATGCTGGGTCAGTCCAAGACCTGCTTCCAAGCGGAGATCGACGCGGCCTGTGAGCTGGCCGACTTCTGGCGCTTCAATGTGCATTACATGAAGCAGATCTACGGGGAGCAACCCGCCTCCTCGCCCGGCATGTGGAACCGCTTGGAGCACCGCCCGCTCGACGGTTTCGTGCTGGCCATCACGCCCTTCAACTTCACTTCCATCGCTGGCAACCTGCCCACGGCCCCGGCCCTGCTCGGCAACACCACGCTTTGGAAGCCGTCCTCCACTTCGATCCTCTCCAACTACTACCTGATGAAGTTGATGGAAGAAGCCGGCCTGCCCCCGGGCGTGGTGAACTTCATCCCCGGCCCGGGTTCCACGGTCGGCAAAGTCACCATGGGCGACCGCCGTTTGGGCGGTGTGCACTTCACCGGTTCCACCGGTGTCTTCCAGACCATCTGGAAGACCGTGGGCAACAACATCCAGAACTACGCCCAGTACCCGCGCCTGGTCGGCGAGACCGGCGGCAAGGACTTCCTGATGGCCCTGCCCGACTCGGACTCCGAATCCCTGGCCGTGGCCATGGTGCGCGGTTGTTTCGAATTCCAAGGCCAAAAGTGCAGCGCGCTCAGCCGTGCTTACATCCCTAGAAGCCTTTGGAATGACGTCAAAAATCGGATGGAAGCCATGATGGCCGAAATCACAATCGGCGACACGAGCGATTTCAGCAATTTCATGGGCGCCGTGATCGACGCCAAGGCTTTTGCCAAGCACAAAGCTGCCATCGACGGCGCACGCCAGGACAACACCGCGGATGTGGTGCTCGGCGGCACCTGCGATGACTCCGAAGGTTACTTCGTGCACCCCACCGTCATCCAGGTGGCCGACCCGCGCCACGACCTGATGCGTACGGAGCTCTTCGGCCCCATCCTGGCCGTCTACGTGTACGACGACGACCGCGTGGACGAAACGCTCGAGCTGTGCGCCAACACCAGCGAGTACGCCCTGACCGGCGCCATCTTCGGGTGCGACCGCATGGGAATTCGCCACGCCACCGACGCCCTGCGCTTCGCGGCCGGCAACTTCTACATCAACGACAAGCCCACGGGCGCGGTCGTCGGTCAACAACCCTTCGGCGGCTCGCGCGCTTCAGGCACCAACGACAAAGCCGGTTCGATCTTGAACCTGCTGCGTTGGGTCTCCCCGCGCACGATCAAAGAAACCTTCGTGCCCGCCACGGACTTCCGCTATCCGCACATGGATTGATCGCGAGGTCAACAAGGGACCCATGGGCCCCTTCAAGAAAACAGGCCCGCCATGCGGGTCTGTTTTCTTTTATCGCAAGGCTTGCGCCCCTTCGCCCTCACCTCGGACGCCTGCCCAATGTCCTAGCCACCAAGCAGCCCCCTTGGAAGCTCCATCCAATACACAATTTGGCGTTGTGTTACAGTCCATTGGGTCAAGTGAGTGGCTCGGTCATGCAACAGACCGCCGCACGAACGGGGCTTCTCACCGATTCGCATTCTTCCAGCGCACGCCCACACCATGAAGTCCATCCCCACCGTTTCCTGGAGCGCCATCCGTCGCTGGGCCGGGACCTTTTTCTTCTTGGCAGGTTTGGTACCCAGTCCCCCCAGAGTGCCCGCCGGGCCCCAGCTGATGGCCTATGACTTCAACCTGGGTAGCGACCCCGTGAGCAATGTGGATTTCCTGCACTCGCTTGGATTCGGTGGACTGGTCACCCGCTGCAACTTCCCTGCGGACGTGGCCAAGCTGACCCTGTATGCAAACCATGTCCCAAGTGTCAGCAACTTCCAACTCCTGGCTTACGTCAACTACGACTTCAACAACCCGGACAGTCCCCAGGTGTGGCTCGATGCACTGCCCATCCTGGCGAGCATCGATGCGCCCCTTTGGGTGATCGTGAAGAATGCGCCGACGGGCACCGCCGTCCACAATCTACTCTTGCAAATGGCCCAAACGTCCCAGGCCTTTGGCGTGCAGACGGTCATCTATCCGCACTGGAATACGGACATCGAAGATGCTGCGGAAGCGGCCGCCTACATCGCGCAGATTGGACATGCGAACATTAGCAACTCGCTCCATAGCTGCCACGAGATCAGAAGCGGCAACCAATACAACCTGGATGCTGTCGTCACTGCGCATGTCAGTAACTCCCAG
>JAESRM010000270.1 GCA_016764635.1 Planctomycetota bacterium | reverse complement strand
CCCCGTGCCGTCGATGTGCACGGGCAATCCTTTCAGGGCTTCGATGAACTGATGTCGCCCGGACTTGGATAGGGTCTGCAGGGATCCGCGCCGGATGACATCCTCCGAAAGGCCTGCGGCTTGCGCCACCGCTGAGAGAACGCGGCGCGGAAGCGCCACCGGCAAGAGCGCGCCCAGGGCCGGTCGGCCCGATTGGCCTGCGCCTTCCACCAGCATGCTGCGGATTTGTTCCGCGCTGTGATCGGGCAGCAGGTCGAGCTGGACCACAAAGCGTGCGCTCGGATCCTCTTGCAGGCCGCGCGCCACAAGGCCGGATAGGTCCATGGCTCCCGGACCGGAAAGGCCCTTGTGGGTGAACAGCACGGGGCGGCGCCGTTCCATGAGTCGCTTGCCATTGGAATCCAAAAGACGCGCGTTGCAGGGGTCCAAAGCGATGCCCGAAAGTTCATGGACCCACGCATCCCCGCTGGTCAATGCCGCTAACGCGGGCACGGGCACACGCACTTCCAGATTCAATTTTTGGAGCCAATCGTAGCCGTCGCCGGTCGTGCCGGTGTTGGGCACGCTTTGGCCTCCGCTGCAGAGGAAGACATGATTGGCAAAGATGAAACCGTGGTCTTCGGCGATGGCTTCTCCGCCGCAGCCAGGGACTCCGTGCTGGGTGATCGTGTCCTTGCCGGTAACGGTCAAGCACCAGCGCGTGGCTCCTGGAGCGATGGCGCAGGCTTTGACCACAGCGGTGACGGGCGAGTCGTATGCGATCACAACGCCGGCGTCGACGGCATCCTTTTGCATAGCATCGCGCACATCCTTGGCTTTTTGGCTCTCGGGGAAAATCTTCTCCAAGGGCGCTTCAACGGTGGGCACGCCCAAAACGTCGAAATGCTCGCGCACCCGCGCGGGCGGCAAGTTGTCGAAAGCGCTGCGCAGGAAGCGCGCCGCTTTCGTGCCGAATAGGGCGGCGGCTTGCGGCCCCTCCAAGGTGGTGGTCAGGTTGCAGCGTGTACCGCCACTGGCCAGAATCTTCGTCCCCGAGCGTCGGGTTTTCTCGAGCAGTAGCACGGAGAAGCCACGTTTGGCTGCTGCGGCCGCGGCCCACAATCCTGCGGCGCCTGCGCCGATGACCACCAGGTCGTGAACGGGCGCACCCGCATACTTAGTTGCGTTGGAATCCATTGTATTGTGTGGGGTCAGCCCCCTTGAAGGGAGCGCTCCCATTCCTCGATTTCAGCCAAGGTGTGTGGGCCGCGCGGAGGCGTGTCGTCTTGCAGATCATTCAGAAAGCCTTCGGGCAGTTTGACCTTTTGCTTTTTGCTGCCTTTGGCGCGGCCGATGCGCAGGGCGCGACGCGGGAAAGCTTCGGATAAATCGACGCCGTCGAAGAGCGGGCGAATCTGATCGAGGCGGTTCAGGTCGCGCAACCCGGCGCGCAGGGAAGCGCTGCCCGTGAATCCTTTGGTGTACCAGGAGACCCATTTGCGCATTTGACGCATGCCCATCACTTCACCGAAGAACTCGCACAGGCGTCGAGCATGGTCTTCCATCACGTTCACGATTTCGGCCAGGCCGGGCGGGTCCTCGGGCAATTGCCCGTCGAATACCTGGGCCAGTTCGCGGAACAACCAGGGACGTCCCAAGCAGCCGCGACCCACTATGACCCCATCGCATCCGGTTTCGCGCATCATGCGCAAGGCGTCCCAGCTCTCCCAAATATCCCCGTTGCCGAGCACCGGAATATCCAAACTGGCTTTGAGTTCGCCGATGCAGTTCCAATCCGCTTCGCCTGAGTACAGCTGGGATGCGGTGCGTCCGTGCAAGCCGACCGCGCTCACGCCTTCTTCTTGGGCCACGCGACCGGCCTCCAGATAGGTGATCAAATCGTCATCGATGCCCATGCGCATTTTGACGGTGATCGGCACGTCGCCGGCGTTGCGAACCATGGACGAGAGCAGGCGCGCCATCAAGCGCGGCTTGACGGGGATGGCGCTGCCATTGCCAGAGCGCGTGACCTTGGGCACGGGGCATCCAAAATTGATATCCAGATGGTCCACGCCTTCAGCCACAAGAGCACGAACCATTTCGCCCAAGTCTTTAGGGTCGGAGCCGTAGACCTGGACCGAGCGCGGACTCTCGCTCGGATCGGAGGAAGCCAGCAGGACCGAAAGGCGATTGCCCAGCAGGAAACCGCGGGCGGTGATCATCTCAGAAAGGAACAATCCAGCGCCGTAATCCCGGCACATGGCGCGGAAGGGCAGATTGGTGACGCCCGCCATGGGCGCCAAAACAACCGGGGGCCAAATCTTGAGGGCGCCCAGTTCGAGCGCTTTGAATTCGTCCGCCCCGGCCACGGGGACCGGTGCGTTCAAATCGCTGACGCAGCGACCTAGCGGGTAGGGCCCATCGGGCTTGGCGGATTCCATGGGCGAGTTCTGGGGCGTGCGAGGGGAAGAGCCCCTGGCGCGCCCCATCCTAGCGGCGATCAGGTCCGGATGTGGGCCTATTTGGGCGCTGAAGCTTCGGTGGCCTCCGGCACAAACACGCGCACGGGAGGCAAACCCAGGCCGGGGCCTCCGAAAGTGCTGACGCCTTCAAGCAGGATGGCGGAAAGCCGTGACTTGCCCTGTTCGCGGGCAGCAAACAAGGGGCGTCCTGCGCTGTCGAACCCGTAGGCCAGATTGCCTTGGGTGGTTCGCAATTGCAGCAGGTGATCGCCTTCGCGAATCGCCAAGTGCCACTTGTCGGTAAACGGCTCGAGGGCTTGGCCTTCGAAGGAAACCACGAAACTGGTTCCCTGGGGGAAGTGTCTCGCGGCGACCAAACCGTTGAGGATCAGCGAGACGTCCACCGAGGCGAGCACGTCGCGCACGCGCAGGTTGCTCAGGAACATGCCATCCAAGCGCCGTTCGATGCTCATGATGCTAGTGCCCTCCACGAGTCGACCGCGCACCTGCATGATGTTGAGAGCTTCCGGGGCCCCCCCATTTTCCTGGGCGGGTTTGGCCGTGGGCAGGTCGGGGTCCACAATCACCTCGGGGGCGTCTGCGGGCAGGGGCTCGGGCTGGTCCTCGAGGTCGGGCGCTTGCAAGCCGATGTCAGAGATGCGCAGGTCGAATTGTTCGAGCATGTCGTTGTTCATGATCTGGGCCAACTGCACCTCGCGACCCTTATCCCCCGCCGTGGCGGGATAGACCATGCGCGTGGCGTAAAGCCAGCGGTCCTGACCCAGGCGGCGCACCATGAAGTGCTCGACCGCAATGCGGTTGCCCAAGGCCCACGTTTCGGCTTGACCTTGCAGGACGAGGTCGCCCTCGGAAACGCTGGGTGCGGCTACGACAATGTCGCGCGCGAGTTCTTCGCGCACTTTCGTTTGGGTGGCCGCCAGGTTGTCCAAGCGCTCCATCAGGTCGGAACGCTCGAACAAGCGTCCGCGTTGAACGACGATTTCGGGTTGTTTGAGGGCCTGGAGGCTTTTCAAGGGGTCGGAGCCGAGCACCACCAAGTCAGCGAGCTTGCCAACCTCGATCGAACCGCGGCGGTCTGCGACACCGAGAACGGTGGCGGCACCTTGGGTGGCGTAGGCCAGAACGTCCGCGTTGGGAATGCCTGCGGCGGCCCAAAGTTGAAGTTCATCCACGAGTCCAACACCGGGCATGATCCAAGAATTGGGCGCTGCGCTGCCGGGGATCAGGGTGGCTTTGGATTGGTGCAGCGCGAGCAGCACTTGACTTTGAACGCCTGCCACACGCTCCAAACTGGTGCGCGCTTCACCTTGCAGGCCTTCGGACCATTGCTCGAGCTCCACACGCCAAGGGGACTCGTAAAGGGGGCTGAGCCACGCCAGTCCGTCCTCCATAGAGTGCTGCGCGAGCATGCGCGCGTAGCCATTCATGATCGGTGTCAGCCCGGCGCCCGATTCGGCGAGGATTTCGATTTGGGGCCCGACCGCGGTCAGGGTCGCATTGCGCCAGTCCAAGCCCGCGGGAAGCAGGGCTTGCATGCCAAAGAAGCCGGCTTGGCCGATGCGGGTGGCTTGCTCCAAATCCACGCCATTGGGCAGGGGGCCCCAAACGGGCATTTGGTTCTTGCGGGCTTCCCCCACCAGGGCCTGCCAGGGTTCCTGGGGCAGGGTGGCCATGAAGGACAGGTACTCCAGGCTGGCTTCGACCTCCGCCAGGCGCTCCACAATGCCGTTGATGATCGGCGGCACCACATGGGCGTTGGCCAAGCGCAGCGAGTCGGTCATGGAGCTTTGCATGCCGTCAAAAACCTGGCCACATATATAGAGGTCCGGTCCCGGGGTGCGATCCCGGTAGATGGCCTGCTTTTGCGAGAGAATGCCGGCCAGGTCGTTTCCTGAGTCCCGGACGAAGGTGACGCCAGAGGCCAGGTAGAGGGCATCGTGCTCCGGATCGTGATTGACCATGCCGTCGATCAGGCCCGGGATGACGTGCAGCCCTTGAATGTCGATGCGTTCGCAGCCTTCGGGCAGCACCAGGTCCGCGCCCACCCCGCGGATGGTTTGGTCCTCGATCCAGATGGTCTGAATTTGGGGAGTTTGGCCGGGCACCATGGAGTGCACGGTGCCGCCGACAAGGGCCACGCCTTGCAATAATAGGGAAGCGATCATGGGGTCTGATGTTCTGGGTTTGGGGCTGGGAGTGCGCCCGTATGAGAAAGCATAGATGGGTCGGGGCTCGAAGGCTACGCATCCGCTCCCCCCAGACCGCTCAAATAAATCACTTCCCAAAGCGGCTCCAGGTCGACCCGATCAGGGCTCCAGGTCGGCCAAATGCCCATTCGGGCACGAATCCAGGCATGTGTGGGACTGCTGGTTGGTGGCTGGAAGGGCTCCCGGGGTTTTGCGAGTGGCTGCCGGAACCCATATCGACCTGAGACGATCCTGTTCAAAGCCCTGATAAGCGCCGTGGGTGCGCTTCTAGCCGTCGCATTGGCGGGCCGCTTGCGCTACCCTGCGCCCATGAAACTCCCCGTTGTACGCATGCTTGCCGATCGTTTGCCCCCTGGACCCTGGGTCTTTGGACGTCAAGTGGAACACGCCCATGGCCTGGAAGATGGCAGTTTGGTCGAAGTGATCGACGCCAGCGACAGGTTTGCCGGCCACGCTCTTTACAACGGTGCCAGCGACATTCGCCTGCGGGTCCTGAACCGCGGCCGCAAGACGGCCATGGATCACCCCAAGAAGTTCCTGCTGCAAAAGCTATCGGAGGCCCTGCGCCTGCGCCGCCGCGTGCTGCGCTTGCCCGAGACCACGGACGCTTGGCGTGCCGTGTTCGCCGAGGGCGATGACCTCTCGGGGCTGATCGTGGACCACTTCGCCGGCAACCTTGTGTGCGAATATCACTCACTGGGTTTTTGGAACATGCGCGATGACGTGGCTTGGGCCCTGGGCGAGCTGATCCCTGGCGCCAAGATCCTGCACCGCTTCCCCCAAGGGGCGGCCATCGCCGAAGGTTCCCAGCCTGCAATGGACGGCGTGGCACCTGCCAAGGTATGGATCAACGAGAATGGCGTGAGCTATCCCGTCATGACCGCCACCGGGCACAAAACAGGCTGGTTCTGCGATCAACGCGACAACCGCCAACGGGTGGCGGCCCTCGCCAGGGACCGCAACGTGCTGGATCTGTGCTGCAACCGGGGTGGATTCGCCCTAAATGCGGCCAAAGCCGGCGCACGCAGGGTGCGTGCGGTGGATTTGGATGAGGTGGCCCTCGCCGGTGCCCAGGAGGCGGCCGAGCGCAATGGTCTCGACGTGGACTGCGAACATGCCGACGCGTTCCATGTGCTACGGGCGCTTCCCCAGGAGAAAACCCGACCTAACCTGATTATTCTCGACCCCCACAAGCTGATTCGGGGCCATGGCAACATGGAGGAAGGAAAGCGCAAGTACTCCGATTTCAACACCCTGGCCCTTGAGGGATTGGCCCCTGGGGGCATTCTGGCCACCTTCTCGTGCTCTGGAGCCCTGGATCTACCCAGCTTCCTAGGCATCATCTTCCAGGCTGCACGCCGGGCGGAACGTCCGATTCGCCTGCTAAACGTCTGGGGAGCCTCTCCTGACCACCCCCAGCGGCCCGAGTTCCCGCGCAGTGCCTACCTCAAAGGTGCGCTGTGTGTGGTCGACGACTGACCCGAACTGGTCCAACATCGGGAGCTGTTATTGGAGTTCCTAGATTGGGGGGTGGAACCCGAGGCCCGTCCAATGCACAATATGTTTACGCCTCCGCAGTGATCCAATGGGATTACGTGGAGGCGTGGCCTTGTCCTTCCATTTTCTGCGGGAAGGATTGCGGCTAACCCAGCGGAAACCACAAGCCACAGCTATGACACTGTCGATCCTCGTCGCCCGTGAGAATTGGGATGCCTTCGATGAAGTTTGGAAAGAACAGATCGCTGAAAGTCAGCCGATCGATGACCTGCTAACCGCCCTTCGGGTGGCCGGCGAAAAGAAGCGCATTGCGCGCTGCATGGGGATGGTCGTTGAACACGCCAAAGCCTTGCACGGAGAAGGTCGTTCGGCCGACGGAGCACGTTTGCTCGGTCAAGCCTTGATCGCTGGCGGCAACCCCGGCGAATTGACCGAACTCCTCATGGAATATGCCACCGCAGGGTGGTCCAAAGAATCTTGGTGGCAGCCTTACTGCGACCTGTCCGGCTTGCAAGCTGGCGCAGCGGACCTGCGTGGTCCCTGGCGTCAATTCTCTCGCATGTGCGCGTTGGTCGAAGATACGGTCGTCCTGCACCCGGGCGGTTGGGGCCTTGGCGTTGTGACCGAGCTGTACCCTTCCGAAATGGAAGTGGGCATTCGCTTCCACAACGGCCGCTCAGACCGCTTCCCTATGAGTACGGCCGTGGACATTTTCATGACCCTGCCCGAGTCCGACCTGCGAGCCCGTTTCTTCCGCGACCCGGAAGGACTCAAGAAACAAGCGAAAGCAGATCCGCTCGAAGTTCTGCAAGCCATCGTCAGCCGTCACGCTGGCAAGGCCACTAGCGCCCAGGTCCGCAATGCTCTGATGGGCATCGGCATCGAAGGCAGCGCCTGGTCCGCATGGTGGCGCAAGACGCGCAAGCTGGCCGAGAACTCCGAGTGGTTCGAAGTCAACGGCTCAGCCACCAAAGCGGTGATCACGCGTTTGATCGAAGCCAAGGACCCCACGGCCACCCTGGAGCGCGCACTCAAGCTGGCTCCCAACTTGGCCGCCATGCACACCCGCGTTAAAGAGCTGTTCGTGGGTCACACCCCCGATGAAGCCCTGGCCGCATTGGGCTTGGCCGCCTTGGAAGAGGCAGCCTCCTCCGAGAGCGAACTGCCCCAAGACCGTTTGGCCATTTGGCTGTTCCTGCGCGACCAACGGGGCGAAACCCCCGAAATCGCCCTGGAGCTCCTGCGCCCCATCTCCGAACTTCCGATTCCGACCGACCCGTCCGAGTCCCCGGAACTTTGGAGCCTCTTCGCGGCCATGCCGACCCTCAAGGACCAGGAGCGCGCGATCGCTCTCCTGCCCGAGTTGTTCGGTGAGGAATGGATGAAGATCTGCGTGCCCCACCTGCAGCATGCTGCCAAAGGTATGGTGCGCCCCCTGGTCGACGCCTACATCAAAGGCGGCTTTGAAGAGCAAGTGCGCGAAGTTTACTCGGTACTTCTCTCGCGCCCCATGCGCGCCCCGTCMCTCCTGGTGACCCTGGCTTCTCGCATCGAAACCAGCGAGCTCGGCGAAGGTTTCCCGACCGCTGTTCAACGCGCTCAATCGCTCCTGTCCCTGGCCAGTCACCTGTTCCAGGCCCGTCGTGGCGAAGCCCACTTGACGCGCGTCTCCGCGCGTTTGACCACCCTGCTTTGCAAGGGCGAAAATCCCTTGCTGGCTCGCCTCTTGGCCGAAGCCGACGCGGAATCCCTGCGCGGTATCGACGCCCAATGCAGCCGTGGAGTCGACCCCGAATTCGAGCACTTGATCACGGCCTTGGCCCTCAAAATCGACCGTCACTTCTTCGCAACCCAGGGCGGACCTTTCTGGTCCGGCGCCACGGTTTGGACCACCAAAATGGGACTTACCAAGCGCAGCGCTGAGTTCAAGATCATCATGGACGTCAAAATCCCCGAGAACGAAGCGGCTATCGGCAAGGCGGCCTCCTTCGGTGACCTCTCCGAGAACGCCGAGTGGGAAGCAGCCATCGAGGAACAGCGCAACCTGACCTCGCGCGCCAAAATCATGGAAGCGGAGCTGCGCAATACCGACCTGATCGAGAACGCACCGATCCCTGAGGACACGGTGGCTCCTGGCACCCGCGTCAGCTACAAAGAAGTAGATACCGGCAAGATGAACGAGGTGTTGTTGCTCGGTCCCTGGGACGAAGAAATCGTCAATGGTTGCTCGGTGGTCAGTTACCGCGCACCGCTCGCACAGGGCATGCTAGGCCGCCAAAAAGGCGAAACCTGCACCCTGGCCCTGCCCGGTGGCGACCTGGACATCAAAATCCTCTCCATCCATGCTGAGGATTTCGAAACCGTGTCCAAGTAGGCTCGCCCTGGACTCGATTCCAAA
>JAESRM010000149.1 GCA_016764635.1 Planctomycetota bacterium | reverse complement strand
GAGCCTCCACCATTGAATCCAGATGTGGAATATGGGGTTGTGTCAAATGGCAGTGCGCCGATCGCGTGGCTTGGCGCAGCTGTATTCGGAGTGTTGCCCTGGGCGTAAGCGGTGCCCCCGAGGGCCAAAGCCACAAAGGAGAGACGGGTGAGATTGGACAGCATTGGGCTCTGGGAAGGAGTGGGAGGAGGCAGGGGCGCGCATCGGGCACGACCCCTAGACAAGGACGTGAGCCCTGGCTTGGGGGGCATTGTGTCCTAGGCGTGGACGCCGCGGAGTTCTGTCGGCTTGGGCCTCCCCAGCGAAGTCACCCCATTCGTGCCCCCACCGCCTGAGCCTGAGCTACCGTGGGCGGTAACCGTGGTACGGCATAGCTATGTCCCTCTGGGTCATTGCGAAGGGGATCCGGAGCTGACGCGCCTGTTCCTTGCCAATTTCCGGAAGTGCATGGGTGGCGGGTACACTGGGCCCATGAAACTTCGCCACTACCTGCTTGTTCTTGGTTTGCTGTCCGCTTGTCAGAGTTCTACTTTCGAGCAGGCGGCGCCTGTGGATCGCAAGCCCAACATCATTCTGATCGTTGCGGACGATCTGGGTTATGGGGATTTGGGGAGTTACGGGCAGGAGCTGATTCGCACTCCGCACTTGGATCGTTTGGCTACAGAGGGCATGCGCTTCACGGATTTTTATGCGGGCAGTCCGGTGTGTGCGCCGTCACGCTGCGTTTTGATGACAGGCAAACATCCTGGGCATGCTTACGTGCGCGACAACTGGGAAGCGGGTGGCTGGGGCGAGCATGATGCGGAGGGGCAGCTTCCGCTCTTACCGGGTACGCCCACCCTCGGTCGCGCCTTGCAGCAGATCGGGTACAAGACCGCATGCATTGGCAAGTGGGGCTTGGGTGGCCCCGATTCTACCGGGGCTCCGAACAAGCAGGGTTTTGATCATTTCTATGGCTACCTGTGTCAGCGCCAAGCCCACAATTTTTATCCCACCCACCTTTGGAACGACGATCAACGGGTCGAACTAGAGGACAATGTTTGGAAGAACCTGACCGGCGCGCATTACTCCCATGACCTGATGACCGAGGATGCCTTGCGTTGGACGCGCGAACAGGGGGACGACCCCTTCTTTTTGCTGCTGACCTATACCGTTCCTCACCTGGCCCTTCAGGTGCCGGAGGATTCCATGGAGCCCTATATTGGCGAGTGGGAGGATCCGCCCTATGACGGCAAGAAGGGCTACCTTCCGCATCCCACGCCGCGCGCGGCTTATGCCGGYAWGGTTTCCCGAATGGATCGCGAYGTGGGGCGTTTGATGGATCAGTTGCGGACCATGGGCGTGGAAGAGAACACCCTGGTGATGTTCACTTCGGACAACGGAGCGACCTATGACATCGGTGGTGCGCACTCCGAGTTCTTCCGCAGCAACGGCGATCTGCGCGGGGCCAAGGGCAGCATGTACGAAGGCGGCATTCGTGTGCCGTTCATCGCGCACTGGCCGGGAACGATCGCGCCAGGACAGGTCACCGACGCCGTGGGTGCCTTCTGGGACCTGATGCCCACGCTGCTGGAGGTCGCGGACCCCGGGACCGATCAAACCACCCGAGGCCTGGACGGCGCTAGCTTGCTACCCGTGCTACGCGGCGCTGACCCGGACCCCAACCGCACCCTCTATTGGGAGTTTCCCGGCTACGGCAACCAGCAAGCCCTGCGCCAAGGGGACTGGATGCTCGTGCGCCGCCAGCTCGCCAAGAAAGCCAAAACCACAACCGAACTGTTCAACCTGGCGGACGACATCTCCCAGAAAAACAACCTGGCCGCCGCATATCCCGAGCGCGTAACAGCCATGCTCGAACGCATGGCCGCCGAACACACCCCCTCGGCCAAATTCCCCCTGCTCGGCGTCGATACCCCGGCAAATTGAGAAACGAGACAAGTTGTCCAGTCTCGGTTCTCTCTTTGAATAGCGCCATTCGTATCGTGTAGAAATACCCATGAAACTCCACATCGAAGACCCTGGTCGCTCGGTCCTGCCGCTTCCGGTGGTCATGACAATGGTCACCTATGGGGTTTTCTGGATCTGGTTCCTATGGATCATGTGCACGCTGAAGTTCCGGGTGCCCGGCGAAGGGACAGGGACAACCCTGATCTCTTCCGGCGCGTACTGGCTGGGCACTTTTTCCAGTATTGGGCTAACGGTTTGGCTGGCAGCGGCTTTTGTACGCACGCTGAAGCGGCGGGACAGCCTGCGCATGTCCCACTTGGTCAGCCTTGGCATGGCCATCCTGCTGATGGTAAGCATGCAGTTTGGATTTGAACGTCTGCGCGCGCCGTCTCAGCACGTTAACTTCGTGCAATCTTCGCTGATCGATACCTGGGGAGAGATGCGGGCGAATGGTTCACATCCCCTGAACTTCTGGCGCTGAAGGTGCCCGCTCTCGGCACGGGAGTTTCATGAGAGAGGGAATTTATCCCTCTCTGTTGCTTGGATAATATCCATGGCTATCCAATGGGGGAATTCTTGGGCCAACTCATCCAAGAGTCCGTCGAGCTTTCCAAAAGCCTCAAGGCAATGGCTTTCGTCGGTTACGAAATTCGCGGTCTCTCTCCATTTTGGATATTGGGTCAGTCGCCCCCTCATCGCTGCGGTGAGTARGTCGATCCAAGTCGGAGCCGAATAAGTGAAGTTCAGTGCTAGTGAATCTTCCTCGCCAGCTGTTGTTGTATGCCATGACCCTCTTGGAACGAATAAAGCGGAGCCTGGTGTGAGGACGAATTCTTGAGCGTCAGCAGGGAAGGCCTCGGGCATTTCTCCCGCGTAAGTCGCTAGCTCAGGATCCATTTCTGCACCGATCGTATGTCTCGTCATCGGGTTGATGACGTGTGTATTGGGGGCTACCTTCCACCTCTTGGTTCCATGCAGCTGGATGACGAAGTTGATGTTTTGATCAAAGTGCGGGTCTGTCCCACCACCCTTTGGAGTGGCATACACCAGGCTCCTTCCATAAGTGAGTGTGGAGAGCCCCAGTTGCTCTTGAATGGAATCCGCCCAATCTCGCAACACCCCTGAAGTCGTGTCCGCATCGTTGAAGATCAACGAGTGACCCTGCTCAAATTGCTCGCGTGCCCCCAGCGGCGCGAGGCTTTGCGTATTGACCTCATCTGCGATTCCGGGTTTGTAGCAATCGATATTCTTCGGCCAAAACTCGAGCAGAGCATGGATGGATTTCAGAAAATGAATATCAAAAAGCTCGGATGCTTCTCCGCGCACATCCGGAACGAATAGCGGTTGATCACTTTTGTACAGATCTAGAAACTCATCGTAGGTGTGGCTGCCTAAGAGTTTCGATAGTGCGTTATCCATGCCCGACTTTTAGCATATGCATATGGACGCAGGTAAGGGAAGACCTGTATTACCTAAGGCCTGATTATCCAAGGGGCACGCAGGTGTGGATCAAGCGCTCCAGGCTCTTTTTTTCGCGCGCCCCCCTCCCCTCTCAACAAGCCATCGGGGAGCGAGGCTATTACGCCGTTTACTTGGCGTCTAAGGTGGCCTTGAGTTCCAGGGCCTGCTTGTAGCGCTGCACGGTGAGCGTGACCTCATCGCCGGGTTTGGCTTGGGTCAGGGTTGTGTACCAGGAAGCGAAGTCGGCGACTTTCTTGCCGTTCCAATGGGTCAGCAGATCGCCGGCTTGCATGCCTGCTCGGGCGGCGGAGCCCCCGGCTGTGACGCTTCCGATGGGCACTCCCGACTGACCTGATTCGGCTTGGCCCATTTGGATGCCGAAGAGCACCTTGGGTTCGCCATCCTTGGCGCCTTTCTTGGCGCTGGGCGGTTTGCGACGCGCGCCCATTTCGGGCTCTTGAAATTCGAAGCGACCATCGAAGATCGCGGCCTCCAGGGCGACCTGGTGGAACCACATGGTGGCGCGCACGGCGTCCTCGGGCTGAATCATGGCCGAGGTGTCACGCGGGGTGTGGTAGTCGTCGTGGATGTTCTCCATGGAACCGAAGATCACCGGAACGCCCGCTTGCACGAAGCGCCAGTGGTCGCTGGCGGGCATGGTGCTGGATTCCAAAACCACTTCCAGATCCGTGCGGTCCGTGATCTTCTCCAGGAACTCTTGCAGGCCCTTGCCSGTRCCCARCGCGGAGGCGGACAARCGTTTGTTYTCRATGCGGCCGATCATGTCGAAATTGATCATCAAGGCCATGTCGGTCAGGGGCGCGATAGGATCCTTCGTGTAGTGCGCGGCCCCGTTCAAGCCGGATTCCTCCGCGCTGAAGGCCGCGAAGAGGATGCTGCGCGCCTGGGCGCCTTCGGGCATGGCGTCAAAGTCAGCTTTTAGGCGCTCGGCGAGCAGGATCAAAGCTGCGGTTCCCGAAGCATTGTCGTCCGCGCCGGGGTGGATGACCTTGCCCGCGTTTTTGCGATCGCGGGAGCCAAAGTCCCCCATGCCCAAGTGGTCCAGGTGGGCACCGATCATCACGTATTCCTTGGCCAAAGCGCCCTTGCCAGGCAGGACGCCAATCACGTTTTCGGCGGTCGATCCCTTGTAGGTCATGGCGCAGGCGAGCTCCAAACCCACGTCCAAGGTCTCCACGGCTTCGCCCGCGTTGGCGCGCCCGATCAAGTCCAACAGGTTCAGGCCCTTGCGATCCGCGTCCAGGATTTCCTGGGCCAAGTCGCCGGTGACGTGCAACACGGGGATGTCGACCTGGGTGCCCGAGAACACGACCTTGTCGCGCAAACGCTTGATGCGTGAATCTTAAGCGCCCGGGGTGTTGACCACGATCACCGCGCTGGCGCCCCGGCGCTGAACCGCGGACAGCTTGCCACCCAAGCCGGCTTTCGGGCTCCAACCGCGCTTGCTGAAGAGGCTCTTGCCCTTTTCATCCATGGGCTCGAAGCGCAGTAATATCGCCACCTTGCCAGACAGGTCGAGGTCCGCGGAAAGGCCTTCGTAACCATCGGGTCCGGACTCGATGCCATAACCCACAAAGACCGCTCCGCCTTGGACGTCGCCGGCRCCGCCCCATCCGGGCACGCCGTAGTCTTCACCCTTCGTCCAGGGTTCATTGCCCACCAGGCGGAAGGAGGCCGCCTCCACCGTGTATTTGCCACCGAGTACAAACGGCTGGCGCCAGGAGTCCCCGGGCGCGTCCGTATCGCCGCGCTCGCTCACCGGGATCGCGGGCAACAGTCCAGCCCGCTCGAAGTAGAACTGCATGTAGTCCTTGGAGATCTCCATGCCGGGGGTGCCGGGCAAGCGCCCTCCCAGGAAAGGCGAAGCCAGGAAGTCCACGTGTTCCATGTAGCGATCGACCTCCTCCAAATCCAAGGTTGTGTAGTCCGTGGCGGGAGCGGTGGACGCGGGGGCTTGGGCCCCGGCTGTGGGGACCAGGAAGGGAAGGAGGGCGGAGACGAGCAGCAGGGACTTGCGCAGTTTCATGGTTTCGTTTCTGGCTGGGGCGGATCGGAAGGCCCACAGTGTAGCGTGGGGCCTTGGGGACACACGCCCGGACTGCGTAAGCCTGGGGTATGGGAGGCTCCCTGCCGGGGAATCCRCRGGGSCRGCTTTGTTTTCGGGACTCGTCGGCGCCCAATCGCTAACCTGGGGAGCATGCGACCCCGCCTTTCCTTGCTMTGGTTATTGGCCCTTGCCCTGACCTTCACATTGCCCGCGTGGTGTGCGAATGAGGGCACGGCTGCGCACCCCACGGACGGTCCCGACGTGGAGTTGCGCATCCAGCGCACCCAAGCCGGCCTTCGCTTGGCCCTGCGCGCCAACCTGGTTTTCCTCGATGAAACCCTGGGTTCGCGGCGCGAGATCCAGCACGAGATCGCGCCCGAGGAACAGGAGGACCTGGAGCTGCGCACCATCGAATGGCTGCGCGACTCGAACCTGCTGCGCGTGGATGGCCAGCCATTGGACTTCAAGAAACTGAACGCCACCTGGGTGCCCGCTGATCCGGAACGCATCCCCTACTTCCCGCGCGAGGGCGAACGCGCCCTGACCTATCTCGACCTGCGCTTGGACTATCCCGCGCCGGCCAATACGGATCGGCTGACCGTGGTTTGGCCCACCTTCCCGATCAATCCGGTGCTGGCGACACCGGGCGCGCCGAATTTGGATACGGACCCGACCATCGAGGTCAAGGCGGTACTGATGGCTGGTCCCGAGGAACGCGTGGTCACGCTCACGCGCCTCGAGCCCTCGTACACTTGGCGCTTACCCCAGGGACAAGGCGCCGACCACCTGCTGCCCGTGCCTGCTGTTCCAGCAATCCCTAAGGGCATCAACCCGACCCTGTGGAAGATCCTGGCCCTGGGCGCCGCTGCCAGCGCGACACTCTTTCTTTGGAAAAGCAAACCCCGCCTGATCTTGGCCCTGGTGGCCATCGGCTTCATGTTCTCCTTGGGGCACGGCTCCTTGGATACACGGGCCGAAGGCTGGAACGAAGCTTCAGCAAAACTCGTATTCCATTCCCTGCACGGAAACCTCTATCGCGCCTTCGACTTCCACGAACCCGAACAGGTGTACGACGCCCTGGAGCAAAGTGTGCACGGGGATCTCCTGGAGCAACTCTACCGCGAAATCCATGCCTCCTTGATCATGGAGGAAGAGGAAGGTGCCTTGTGCCGCGTGGAAACGGTGACGATTGAAGACCTCACGATTTCCGAACAAACCCTGCAAGCGCCCTTGGAATTCACAGCACACTGCACGTGGAAGGTACTGGGCGTCGTGCATCACTGGGGACACAGCCACGAGCGTTTGCTGCAATGGAAAGCGCGCTTCAAGGTGCAAGCCACGGAGAATGGTTGGCGCCTTGTGGAAGCGAAGATCCTCGAGACCCGTCGCTTGGAATTGCAGGAAGCCACTGCGCGCGAACAAACACCAGAACCCCAAGGTCGTACGTTTTGAGCGCGCCGGCCTTTCAATTCCGCTTGCAGGACGTGGCGTTCTCCTACGGCGCGGACCGCTTCGCTTTGAGGGTCAACGACCTGGGCATGCGCGCGGGTTCGAGCCTGCTTTGCAAGGGGCCTAGCGGTTCGGGCAAGACCACTCTTTTGGAGCTGATCGCCGGATTGATCGCTCCCCAATCAGGCCGTGTGGAATTCTTGGGAACGGACTGGAGCCCACTTTCCCAGGCCGCGCGCCAGCGCCAACGACTCGCCCAAATGGGTTTGGTGTTCCAAGGATTTGAGTTGATCGCCTCGTTGACCTTGCAGGAAAACATCCTGCTGCCCCTGCGCTTCTTGGGGCGCCATGCGCGGGCCGATCTGGACCGGGCCCAGGAGCTCATGGAACAGGTCGGAATCGAGGAATTGGCGCACTGCAAGCCGGACCGGCTGTCCTTCGGTGAACGCCAACGGGCCGCCATCTGCCGTGCGCTCATCGCCCAACCCAGCGTGGTGCTGGCCGACGAGCCCACCGCCAACCTGGACGACGAGAGCTCTGAGAAAGCCCTCACTCTGCTGCTCGATTACGTCAAGGCCCACAACGCGACCCTGTTCCTGGTCAGCCACGATGTGCGCCAGACCTCGCGCGTGGATCGGGTCTTGCACATGCAAACCCTGGCTTCGGAGGCCTGCGTTTGAAGCCCCTGATCTGGCTGGCTTGCAAAAGCCTTAGGCACCACCCCTGGCGCAATTGGCTCCTGATGCTGTGCCTGGCTGCCGTGGTTTTCATTCCTTGGGTCAGTTCCGATTTGCTCAGGCGTTATGACCGGGACTTGAACGGGCGCGCCGCGGCCACGCCTTTGATTCTTGGTCAGAAGGGCAACCGCTTCGACCTTTGCCTGGGCGCCCTGTTCTTCCGCAAGGCTAGTTTGCCGAAAATGGCCTGGACGGATTACTTGGCTTACACGGCCAAACCGAACCTGCTGCCCGTGCCCTTGCACTTGGGTTTTACCGTTCGAGACCTGCCCTTGGTTTGCACCACCCCCGAGTATTTCGAACAACGCGAACTCTTCTGCGCCCATGGGCATCTCCCCTACGCGATTCGCCAAGTGGTGCTGGGCTCTAAGGCCGCCGCCCTGCTCGGGAGCACCGTGGGAGATACTTTGCATTCGGACCCGGCCGCCGGTTTCGGGCTCTCGGGAGCCCCCGCCCAAGCCTTGAAAGTGGTAGGCATCCTGGAACCCACCCACGGCCCTGATGATCGCGCCGTCTYCGCCAGCGTGCAAACCGCCTGGTTGATGCACGGTCACCTGCACGGGCATGCGGAYCCGCAAGCCCTGCAAAGCCAGCAACCCGAGCTCATCCAAGCCGCCCGGCCCGGGGGCCTGRTTCTTTCGGGCGCGGTGGTGCCCGATCAAAGCACGGACTCCAAGAACCAAGTTCACTTGCACAAGGACTCCGCAGGGCTGCCCATTTCGGCGGTTCTCCTGTGGCCGGCATCAGACAAGGTGCGCACCCTCATCCAGACCGAAATCGAAGCCCAAGGGGAGCTCGCGGTCCTGCGCCCCACGGCTGTGATCGAGGATCTCATGCGCTACACCCTGCGCTTCAAAACCCTCATCGACCGCCTCGTTTGGCTGTTTGGCCTGGGCATGCTGGCTCTCTTCCTGCTGGTCACCGCGCTCTCGTC